>JALTVH010000190.1 GCA_027049085.1 Aquificaceae bacterium
TAGACCACGGCTACGGTCTGATGAGCATATACGCACACCTTTCTGACTTCAGAGTAAAGCCGGGCGATGAGGTCAAAAAAGGTCAGATAATAGGGATCACCGACTCAACGGGCCTTGCCTTTGGTGACCACCTGCATTTTGGAATACTCATAAGCGGGTATGAGGTTACGCCCATTGAGTGGTGGGACGCAAAGTGGATCAGAACAAGGATAGATCCCCTATTCTCTGACTAAGTGACAGAGACTGTTAAGAAAGACAAGCCTGAAACCAGAGGGGTCCTCCTCAAGGAGTGAGATCCCCGTGTTGTCAATGTGGACATGCCACATCTTTGAGAGGGGCATACCAAGGGCGAGGCATATAAGGGCGTGGAGAGTTCCTCCGTGCCCAACGACCAGGATCCTGGAGAGCTCGCTTTTTTTAATGTCTTCCAGGAAGGAAAGAACTCTTTTCTCAAAGGCTTCTCCTTCCTCCTGCTGAGGGAGTGGATTACCAATTGGGTCATATAGCCATCTGTTGATCATCTCTCGCTCATCGTCGTAAAGCTTCCAGAAATCCCTCCCCTCAAGGTAGCCAAAGGACATCTCCCTGATCCTCTCATCCACGACGGGTTCCAGTCCCAGTACGTCTCCGACGGTGAGAGCAGTTTTCAGAGCCCTCCTCTGGGGTGAGGTGTAAATTACCTCAATTCCCTTGTCCCTGAAATACAGGGCGCTCTGGCGAGCCTGTACAAAGCCAAGGGGCGTCAGGTCGCTGTCAAGGCGTCCCTGAAAGATTCCCTTCTCGTTGAATTCGCTCTGGGCATGCCTTAGAAGGTATATTTGCTTCATAGGAGTTCCTCAACTACCTGCCTGTCACTGAAGGGATATTTTATACCCCCAACCTCCTGATACTCCTCGTGGCCCTTTCCGAGGATAGCAACTATATCACCACTGCTCGCAATCTCAAGGGCCTTTTCTATTGCCTTCCTCCTGTCTGGCTCTTTTACAACAGGCACAGAGCTGTTAAGTCCCTCAGAAATGTCTTCTATTATCTGATCGGGATCTTCGCTCCTGGGATTGTCGGAGGTGAGTATCACAAGGTCACTCCACCTGCCTGCGATCCTTCCCATAAGCGGTCTCTTTCCCCTGTCCCTGTCTCCTCCTGCGCCGAAGACGGTAATGACTCTGTTTTTGCTTAGCTTCCTGATCGTTCTGAGGACGTTGTCAATTGCGTCGGGTGTGTGGGCATAATCAATAACCACCAGGAAACCCCCCGGGGATCTGATGATCTCAAATCTTCCCGGAACGTGAACAGTCCTCAACCCCTCACCTATATGTCCAGGTTCAATACCGCTCTCAAGACAATAAGCAACCGAAAGGGCTATGTTCGTCCTCTGAAAATCACCGACAAGAGAACTCTCAAACTCAATAACCTGATCCCTCCACAGCATCCTTATCCTTGACCCCGAGAAACCTGTTTCAAATCCTTCAACCCTAACCTCACCATGAGAACCAACCCTCACAGCCCGCTCCACAAAACCCGAAAGTTTTCTTCCCCACTCATCATCGGTGTTTATCACAGCGATCTGCCATCTGTAGTCTGTGAAGAGCCTCGCCTTAGCTCTGAAGTATTCATCCATAGTTTTGTGGTAATCAAGATGGTCCTGGGTTAAGTTTGTAAAAATAACGCCGTGAAACTCTGTTCCCCAGACCCTCTTCTGGTCAAGGGCATGGGAAGAGACCTCCGCAACAACTGTTCGGACACCCTTCTGGAGCATCTCATTAAGGGTACTGTGCCACGTTAGAGGATCGGGTGTGGTTCTGCCCTCACCAAAGACCTCATTCCCAGCCCTGTAGTTTATAGTTCCCATAACACCGCAGGCTACGCCTGCGGTCCTTAAAACAGATTCAATAATATAGGTAACCGTTGTCTTGCCGTTGGTGCCGGTGACGCCAACCACTCTTAGTTTTTCCGAGGGCTTCCCGAAAAAGAGGTGTGCTGACTCCCCGAGGGCTGCCCTTGTGTCTGAAACCCTGATCAACCTTTCCTTGGGCAGTCCTTCTCCTGCATAGCCCTCCTCAACTGCCGCATATAAAGCACCTCTCTCAAGGGCATCACTCACAAAGGCGTGGCCGTCCACCCTTGTTCCCCTGATGGCAAAGAATATAAAACCTTCCCGAACCTCTCTTGAGTCCTGGGTCAGACCCTTAGCCTCCTTCAGAACCCTCTCAAGCTCTCTGGGAATTGCCATACCTTAAAGTTTAAACGAGATTTCGCTTCGGGTAATTTTCACACCACCCCGAGTGACTTCCGAATTACATTCTTTCCATGCCCAGAAGAGCCCCTGCGCCCGCAAGCCCCTCCTCTTTTTCCTTTTTCTTTAATCTTTTTGCCCCAACCGCCGATAAACTTTATAACCACCATGACAGAACTGGAGCGGATAAGACTGCTTCTGTCTTCTGCTGAAAGGATCAGCAGGGAGCAGGACGTTGACAGGCTTCTTGTGATGCTATCAGACCTTGCAAGGGAGGTCCTGGAAGTTGACAGGTGCAGTCTTTTTCTCTACGACAAAGAAAGGGAAGAGCTCTGGACCAAAGTTGCCCATGGTGTTGAGGAAATCAGAGTACCTGCGGGAAGCGGTATCGTCGGCTGGGTTGCTCATAAGGGAGAGAGCCTTGTGGTGAACGACGCCTACGCTGATCCCCGCTTCAACAAGGAAGTTGACAGGGAAACGGGATACAGGACAAGGAATATACTCGCTATACCTCTCTTTGATAAGAAGGGAAATATACTTGGAGTATTTCAGGCGGTAAATAAGATCAGGAACTGCTTTAATGAGGATGATGTTGAGCTCTTTACCCTTCTGGGGGGTTACGCCTCTTCGGCTATTGAAAACTCAATACTCCAGGCAAAGATAAAGGAGGCGTACAAGGAGGCTATCATGAGACTATCTCACGCCGCCGAATACAAGGACCCCGAAACCTACAACCACATCGTCAGGGTAGGTCTCTTTGCACGGCTGATGGCAGAGAAGATGGGCTTTGAAAA
>JALTVH010000191.1 GCA_027049085.1 Aquificaceae bacterium
AGGTCAGGCAAGCTGATCAGCAAGGAAGTTTATGATCTTGAAAGGGAAGAGGATCTTGAGGAATTTATCCTTGGTTACTATTACTCCAATTACATACCAAGAACTCTCATAGTTAACTTTGATATTCCGGAAGATGTGAGCCGGTGGCTTTCTGAGAGAAGCGGCGGTCATACGTGTATTACAAATGATATACATCCAGATTTCATTGCCCTTGCAGAGGAAAACGTAAAGGACAACCTTGCCCTTGACCTGCTGGAAAGGGAATTCTCAGAAAAACTCGGCATACACCTCCCGAAGATAATTGAGGGTTTTGATATTTCCCATTTTTACGGCGAGGATACAGTTGGCAGCTGTGTGGTATGGGAAAAAGGGAGGATGAACAAGCAGAGGTACAGGAGGTACAGGGTCAAAACAGTCAAGGGTATTGATGATTACTCAGCCCTCAGAGAGGTTCTGATAAGAAGGGCAAACCGATTTAAGACCAGAGAGGAACCTGTTCCTGATCTCTGGCTTATTGATGGGGGAAAAGGCCAGCTTGCAGTGGGCAAAAACGTTAAGAAAAAAATGGACCTTAAAATCAAGGTTTTTTCCATTGCAAAGGAAGAGGAGATCCTTTACTCTGAGGACGGAAAAGCAATTAAGCTCACAGAAAATCCTCTCCTGTACAGAGTATTTGGTCTGATCAGGGATGAGGCTCACAGGTTTGCTCTCGCATACAATAAAAAACTCAGAACAAAGAATGCCCTTGAGGATGTGCTTTCCAAGGTAAAGGGAGTAGGAGAGGTAAGGAAGAAAATAATTTACAGGAATTTTAATAACCTATATGAGCTACTCAGAGCCGATGAGGAAAGACTCAAAAAGCTCGGACTCCCCCTTTCCCTTCAGCAGGAGGTCAAGAAGTACCTTGAATAGAACAGTCAAGGGGATCAACTTCGGAAGTTACCTGTTTTCCAGCCTTATCGCCGGTTACGTTATGCTCGCAGTTGACCTGATGCTTGAGGGTTTTCTTGGCCTTTTTGGCACTTACAGAACTTACATTGAACTTATAAAGATATGGGGCCTATTCAGGGGTTTGGAGGACTGGATTATGGTTGGGGGACACATGATCAATTCCGTGGTGCTTTCACTTGTTTTTGTCCACCCTAAAGTTTACAGAAAACTGCCAGGCAAACTGGGATTAATCAAGGGTCTTGTTTTTGGATTATTTTGGCACCTATTTGTCCTTACTGTTATTTCTCTTTCTGCCCTTGGTGGATCTCAATTCATGAAAGAAATGCTGGATATGCCCCTAAGAGACCATATCTCCCTTTTCGTACTTCATGTTATCTGGGGAGCTACCCTCGGTGTCCTTTACACCAGTGAATAGAGATTAAAGAACTTCTATCGTGAATTCTGAGTTGGTATAGATACAGATTTCGGAGGCTATCTCAAGAGACCTTATGACAATTTCCTCAGCACTGAGATCAGTGTTTCTATATAAGGCAAGTGCAGAGGATCTTGCGTAATCACCCCCTGATCCTATTGCAAGGACGGGCTCGTCAGGCTCAATGACATCGCCGTTACCTGAAATGAGGAGCATGTTTTCTCTATCAACTGCAAGGAGGAGTGCTTCCAGCCTCCTTAAATACTTATCGGTTCTCCAGTCCTTGGCAAGCTCAACAGACGCCCTTACAAGGTTCCCCCTGTACTCTTCAAGCTTTGCCTCAAGCCTCTCCATAAGGGCAAGTCCGTCCGCAGCACTTCCTGCAAATCCAACAAGAATACTGTTTTTATACAGACGTCTTATCTTCCTCGCCCCCTTCTTAATTTGGGAATTGCCAACGGTTACCTGACCGTCGCCACCCATTACGGTAGTTCCATCTTTTCTTACAGCAAGGATGGTAGTTCCATGGTATTCCATCAAGGTAAAATGATACAACGATGAGGATACTCGTTACCGGAGGAGCAGGGTTCATTGGTTCAAACCTTGCCTTTGCCCTTCAGGATACATATCCCTCCGCCGAGATCTTTATCCTTGATAACTTCTCATCTGGTCACTTCAAGAATCTTATAGGTTTCAGAGGTGAGGTTATTACGGGAGATATAACCTCAGAAGAACTCTGGGATTACTTAAAAGCCCATTTCTCCTTTGACGCTGTTTTTCATCAGGCAGCGATAACAGACACAACGGTCACAGACCAATGGGTTATGATGAAAACCAATGCAGACAGCCTGAGGCACATCCTTGATTCTGCCCTTGAGTGGGGTGCCAAAGTCATTTATGCCTCTTCTGCAGGAGTTTACGGAAACACAGAACCTCCAATGAAGGAAGAATCAGGTCTTGAGCCGGAAAATATATACGGCTTTTCAAAGCTCATGATGGATCGTATTGCATTGTATTACATGAAAAATCATCCAGAAATACAGATAGTGGGGCTCAGATATTTCAACGTTTATGGACCAAGAGAAAGCTATAAGGGCAAGTCCGCAAGTATGATCTATCAACTTGCTGTAAAGATGATGCATGGCCAGAAGCCGAGGATCTTTAAATGGGGCGAACAGAGGAGGGACTTCGTTTATGTTAAAGACGTAGTTCAGGCAAATCTGCTCGCCCTTGAAAAGAACGTCTCAGGAATTTTTAACATAGCAACGGGTGAAGCCCGTTCCTTTAACGAGATAATAGAGATCCTAAACAGGGAGCTCGGTACAAACTTTGAGACAGAGTACTTTGACTGTCCTTACGACTTTTATCAGGAATTCACAAAAGCAGATATATCAAAGGCAAAGGAACTTCTGGGTTACAGACCTCAGTTCAGCCTTGAGGAAGGGATAAGGGATTATCTGAGGTTCATTAAATGAAGAAAATTCTGATACTCGGTAGCGGTCCAAACAGGATCGGTCAGGGAATTGAGTTTGATTATGCCTGTGTTCACGCAGTATTCGGAGCCCAGGAAGAGGGTTACAGCGCGATTATGGTAAACTGCAACCCTGAAACCGTTTCAACTGACTACGACACGGCGGACAGACTGTATTTTGAACCCATTGTTCTTGAAAATGTCCTTGCCATAATTGAAAGGGAAAAGCCTGAAGGTGTCATACTTCAGTTTGGAGGCCAAACCCCCCTCAAACTTGCCCTTCAGCTCAAGAAGGAGGGAATAAATATACTCGGCACACCTCCTGATTCAATAGATATGGCTGAGGACCGAGAGCTTTTCAGAAAACTGATAATTGACCTGGGGCTTAAACAGCCAGAAAGTGGAACAGCAAGGAGCAAAGAGGAAGCCCTGAAAATAGCCAGCAAAATAGGATTCCCTGTCCTCGTAAGACCTTCCTACGTACTTGGCGGAAGGGCAATGAAGATCGTTTACGACGAAGAGGAGCTCAATGAGTATCTCGATGAAGCGGTCAGCGTCAGCAACGAGAGGCCTGTTCTTATAGATAAATACCTCCAGGACAGCGTTGAGCTTGATGTTGATGCAGTTTGCGATGGTGAATATGCCCTTATCGGAGCTGTTATGGAACACATTGAAGAGGCAGGTGTTCACTCCGGTGACAGTGCAGCGTCCATCCCACCCTATTCACTGGAGGACGAAATACTTGCAGAGGTGAAAAGACAAAGCAGACTTATTGCCAAGAAACTGAGTGTAAAGGGCTTGATCAATATTCAGTACGCCGTTGCAAGCGGTGAGGTATTCATACTTGAAGTCAACCCGAGGGCTTCAAGAACAGTGCCTTTTGTCAGTAAAACGATAGGCTACCCCCTTGCCAAAATAGCAACAAAAGTTGCCCTTGGTAAAAAACTCAGAGACCTTGTTCCTGAAGTCCTGAGCAGAATGGAAAAGGGTTCAGCCCATATAGCCTCAGACTTCATGGAGAGGGAAAACAGGCTTTTCGCGGTTAAAGAGGTAGTTTTCCCCTGGGAAAGATTCTCCGAGGTTGATCCCCTCCTGGGTCCTGAAATGAAAAGCACGGGTGAGGTAATGGGAATAGATGAAGACTTTGGCCTTGCCTTTTACAAAGCTCAGCTGGCTGCGGGCAACAGGCTTCCTGAAAAGGGAAATGTGTTTATAAGTGTAGCAGACAGGGACAAGCAAAAGGTAATAAAGCTTGTTCAGGATTTTTCAAGGCTTGGCTTTAACATACTGGCGACAACAGGAACATACAGATTTCTCAAAGAACGTGGAATCAAGGCAAGGCACGTTCTAAAGCTTTCGGAAGGAAGACCTCACGTGGTTGACCTTATGAAAAACAACGAAGTGCATCTTGTAATAAACACACCCTCTGGGAAAAGAGAAATCAGTGATGCTTACTTTATCAGGAGGTCCGCAGTACAGTACAAGATCCCTTATACAACAACCGTCAGAGGGGGCTATGCGATCTTTAAAGCCATTGAAAGTTACACAAGGCTGAAGCTCTCTGGCAAAGATTTCAAGGTTTATGCTCTCCAGGAATATACAAAGATGAGGTAAAGTAAGCCTCAAAGGCTCTGTAAGAACTCCTAACATGTGGACCGCTTGCAACGAACTTGAATCCAAGGTCGTATCCTACTTTTTCTATCAGACTAAATTCATCTGATGAATAGTATTTCACAACCGGATGATGGCGAAAGGAAGGCTGGTAATACTGGCCTACGGTGAGAAAGTCCACACCACAGCTTCTCAGATCTTCCATAACTCTGGTGACCTCTTCAAAGGTTTCACCGAAACCAAGAATTAATGCTGACTTGGTTGGTATATAAGGCGCCAGCTCTTTAGATTTTCTCAGCACTTCCAGACTCCTCTCATAATCCGAACCATTCCTGACTCGAGGATACAGCCTGGGAACAGTTTCAACATTATGATTCAAAACATCAGGACCCCCATCAAGAACTCTCTTGAGGGATTCTACCATTCCTCCGAAATCGGGAATCAACACCTCAACCTTAATCCCCGGGATGTTCTCCTTTAGTGTCCTTATGCACCTGTAAAAATGATCAGCACCACCGTCTTCAAGGTCATCCCTCGTTACGGAGGTGATCACAACGTAGTCAAGTCCAAGGCATTCCACCGCCTCAAGGAGCCTTTCAGGCTCTGACGGGTCAGGTTTTTTGCCACTTCCTCTTGACACATTGCAGAAACTACAGGCTCTCGTACAGCGATCACCCAGTATCATAAAGGTTGCGGTTCTGTTTCCAAAACACTCTGAAATGTTTGGGCACCTTGATTCCTCACAAACTGTGTTTAGCCCTGCTCTTCTCAAAATCTTCTTGACTTCATGGACCCTTGAGAGCTGAAGAACGGGCTTCATTGAAACGATTATATTTTTAATGGGTGAGGGAAGTATGAAAATTCTCCTTGTTGAGGATGATCCACTCCTTGGAGAAAACCTCAAAGAATTCTTAGAACAGAGTGGATGTCAGGTCAGGTGGATTGAGGATGACAGAGAATTGCTGGATACCTCCGTTGGAATGGCGTATGACATTGTAATACTTGACCTGATGCTCAGATATTCAAGAGGCGAGGACATTCTAAAAGAAATGAGGTCAAAGGGCATCACCACACCCGTAATTATATTGACCGCCAAAAATAGCCTCCTTGATAAGGAGACCTGTTTCAACCTTGGAGCAGATGACTTTATAACAAAGCCCTTTGAACCTAAAGAACTTGTTTTGAGGATTAAAGCTCTTCTTAGAAGGGTCAGGGGTTTTGAAAAAATTACTGTAGGTGAAGCGGAAATTGATGGAAATTCAATGACAGTAAAATACCAGGGAAAAGAATTCAAGCTATCAAAGACTTCCTGGGAACTTCTGAACCTTCTTCTGAGAAATAGAGGTAAAGTAGTCAGCACAGAGACAATTCTTAACTGTGTTTGGGGAGACAAACCCGTCGGCAACGAAGTTGTGAGAGCCTATATAAAAGAACTCAGAAAGGTACTCCCCCCAGGGTCAATTGAAACATATAAAGGTGTTGGTTATAAACTGATATGAGATTCGAGCTAAAAGTAGTAGGTACAGTTCTTATATTTCTTGCGGTTGCTTTCTCTGCTCTTAATACCGTGCTGTTCTTCAGTTTAATTGAGGAATACGAGAGTGAAACAATAAGATACTCAAGGCCCATAGTTGACGCTTTAACTGAAGGATATGAAGTAGATACTCCACCTCATATTTTAATTAGCAATGAACGTCTTGCAGATCGCTGGAAGGAGTATGACTTGATTACCCTGTACAGAGGTATGTTTGTGTATGTGAAAAGGGGATATTTCTATGATAAAGCAAAAAGCTTTATGATCTCAACTTTCCTCACTGAAGTACTCATAACCCTGATTATCACAGGAACTTTCTATCTCCTTCTTTCTAAATTTTACAGAAGCGAAAAAAGATACAGAGACCTTCTCGGTATCATTCTCCTCGCATCGGCTCACAGGATGGGAAACTTCCTTTCATCTCTTAAACTTTCCCTCGAAATTCTAAAAAAAGAATCTCACGGTGCTAAAAACGAGGAAAAGATAAAAAAGCTCGCAAGACAGGCAGATTTGCTTGAGGAAGACTTCAAAAAGAATCTTAAAACACTCAACTCCATCATGGATAAAAATGTGCCTAATGAAAATATAAGCCTATTGAGAACAGTTAGAGAGATCACTTTCCACTACAAGAAAAGATATCCCGATAAGCTCGTTTACATTAAGGGAGGAAATAAGGATGAATTTCAGATAAAAACAAATCCAGCCCTCCTTCAAAATCTTATAGACATCTTAATTGAAAACGCTTTCATGCACTCATCAAGGGTCATTAAGCTGAGGCTCAAGAACTCAAGAAATAAAATTTGTCTCTTGATCACCAATGATATCCTTGATGAAAGGTCTTCAGGAAGTGGTATAGGCCTTGAAATAGCCAGGTACCTTACAAAACTCCTGGGAGCGCACATATACCAGAATGCAAGAGGAAAAAGATTCAAGACCCTCATAACTCTGCCAAAATAATTCACCCACTTCACGAATTTTTCACGGTTGCAAGCTCTAATAATAGCCATGAGGGGGAAAATGATGAATGGAAGCTTTATCATCTTTCTAATTCTATTCTTTTTAATGATTTCCTATGGCAAAGAAAGTTCTATTCCCAGTGAACCACAGCCAAACCTGCCTAAAGTGACAATTAAGAAGGTTGAAGGGAACACAATAATAGCTGAGGTTCACGAACCTTACTTCTGTCAAGGTGAGGTAACCTTTCTCAAAGATGATGAATTCAAAATCAATTTAAAGCCGGGTAAAAAGTACATACTCGTATTAAAAGAAGGAAGTAAATGTTTTGATGAAATGCCTAAAATTCAAAGTATAAGGGAGATAAACGATGAGGAAGGTTAAATCTTTTATTGCTTCAATAATTTTTCTGATCGCAGCCCATGGCTTTTCAGCAGACATGGTTGATTACTGCTCAGTCCCTCCCTTTATAGGGGGATCTGTTAGCCCAAATATCCTCTTTGTCATTGACGTTTCAGGTTCAATGAGATGGTGCGCCTATAACACAAATTCTTCCGGTAGTGTATGTGCTCACATAGATGTTACATCTTCCGGAAACCATATTTTAGATAAAGGCGGAACGTACACCGGTAACGAAGAAGGGTATTTTATTCCTGATAAAGTCTATAAATTAGACACAACCTTAGGTTACTGGGTTGAGACAACAGACCCACCCCAAAGTTGCCCTGATGTTATTTACCACGGTCATCCAGTTCCTTCAATTGAAACATTAGACCTGACAAAGGCTTACAAGGGCAGTTGCCTGAACTTTCTCTTAATGACTAGAATAGACCTTGTCAGGTGGGCAATAACTGGTGGAAGGCCCATGTCATGTGCAGCCTCCTCTTCATGTAACTCCTCAAATCCTCCAAGTTCCTGCTTCAGTGTCAACAGGTGTGATCCCGAAGTATGGAATGAGCCAGGAGCAAACGTTTCCTGCGACTCCACAGGTTGTATCCTCAGAATTCAAAACAACAGCATTCCGAATACTGGAAACTGGGTATATGCAAGGTATGTCAAGGTTCCCTGGAGCAGAATTGAGGATGCCCTCGCATTCAGATTTAAGAAACTACAAACCAAACCAAGAATGGGGGCAATGTTTTACAGCGGAACAGGTGTTAGGGATGAGAGAGTTTATATAGGCGACTTCACCTCTTCAAATAGTCTTGAAGATCGATTCCCTTACAGAAACCTCATAACATACATAAACGCAGTTTATCCAACAGGCGCAACACCGACAGCGCCAGCCATGTGGGATGCCTACAACTACTTTGCTCAGGGCTCTCCCCAATACGGTGGCTTCCCTCCCCAGTCTGGTGCAGGCGATCAGTGGAAAAATCCGTTATATCAATGTATTGATTACAACAATGACGGACAGTGCCAGGCCTCTGAATTCAAATTCGTTCCATGTGCTAAGAATTTCGTGATACTGATGACAGACGGCCAGTGGAACCGTGGTGGACCACCTGGGGGTGTAACAGGAACATGTTCAATAGATACGGGTTTTGAATCAGGTTCCGCTGATCCTGTTGTACCTGCCTACTGGTTACATTATTACGGATTTATAAATACACCTGCCTGCAACAACGAGGGCTATTGTAGTAATTTGCGTGTTGATTCAGTGTACGGAATTGGCTTATTCCTTGGTGGAACGGGTGAGAAATCATTGAAACATGTTTCAATGTACGGATCCTTTGACATCACTGGGAGGACATGGCCAGGTGGAATGTCCAATTATCCTTTAGACGTTGGTGGACCCGTTCAAGACTGTTGTTCTGGTTCATCTTGTGGAAAGGGAAGTCCAGTAACTGACCTCCCCCCATCAAGTCCTGACTGGGATCAAGACGGTGATGGTGTCCCGGACACCTTTTACGCAGCTAAAAACGCAACAGAGATCAAAACCGCGATACAGTCAGCTGTCTTAGACATACTAAGGCGGGCATCGTCGGGGTCAACGGTCGCAACCCTTGCCTCACGGTCAAGTGTTTCTTCACTGGTGATCCAGCCCTATTTCTATCCCACTTACCTCAAAGCAGACGGGACCTCAGTTAACTGGCTGGGTTTTCTCAGGAGCTTCTGGATAGATCCCGAATACAACTTCAGGGAGGACACGGTAGATCAGAAGGTCCTCAACGTTGCAGGAAGTGCAATAGATAAGATCTTCCAGATGTTCTTTGACACAAATATAAACGAAACGAGAGCTGTAATAGTTAAAGACCCGGGCTCTACCTGTACAGATGACGGTTATAAAAACCTGAATGAACTTTTACCTGTCTTTAACTCTGCCTGTCAGCTGGCCCTAAGAAATCTATCCTCTGACCCGAGAAACATTTACGTTAACCTGAACGGTTCTCTAACTAATTTCACGGAAACAAATACCTCACTTGTTAGCAATCTGAAGACGGTCTGGGCAGGAATTGACACATCCGTCAACGATACAGTTACCCAGTGTGTTATCAGATACCTTAAGGGTGAAGACCTCTCAAGCGATGCGGCCTGCTCATCAGTAAAATTCGTGCAGAGACCAAGGGAACTGAACATAAAATCCTTCTGTAACCTGAGCACAGACCAGACCGCAACCTGGAGGCTCGGCGACATCGTCCACTCAACTCCCGCCGTTATTTCTAACGAACCTCTTGCAACGTACCATCTTAAATACAACGATAACACCTACTACAGCTACATAACATCATCCGGATACAGATCCCGTAATACTTATCTATTCGTTGGTGCAAACGACGGTATGCTTCACGTCTTCAGAATAGGAACTATCAAAGAACAAAATAATGCAAATACTCCCGTCAAACTTGTCAACTCACCATCAAATTCCGGAACTGATAAGATCGGAATAGAGGAATGGGCATTCATTCCCCAGAATGCCATACCCTACCTGCTGTGGTACGGAGACCCTAAATATTGTCACATTTACACAGTGGACTACAGGCTCCTGCTGGTTGATGCATCAGTTCAAGGTCTGCCAACAGATACCAAGACCGCATCAAGCTGGAGAACTCTCCTGGTAGGTGTTATGGGTTTTGGAGGAAAACGGATAATAGTAAACGATGCAAACAACAACGGGGTATGTGACACAGGAGAGACTGGCTGTCAGGTCTTTTCCTCATCAATGTTTGTCTTTGACCTGACCGACTGGCTCAATGGGACGGCTTCAGTGCCAAAGCTGCTGTGGGAAAGGAACCTACCTGATGAAACTTTAACAACCTCCTTCCCCATCGTTGTAAAGATGAGGGTCGGTGACCCCAACGCAAATGTTGACGAAAGTGATAAAAACGGTGCCTGGTACGTGGTTATCGGCACGGGTCCCAATGAACCAGAGGGTAATACTTTTAAAGATCCAAAACTTTACTTCTTTGAGCTGGTGGATAACAACGGAAATGGCATCCTCGGAGAACTTGCCCACGAAGTTCCTGTCATGTCTCTGACAAATATGGCTGTTGGAGACCCGATGCCCGTTGACGTTGACAGGGATTACTTTGATGATGTCATTTACTTTGGAACCTATGGCCTGAATGGAAGTTCCTATACGGGTGGTTTCTTCAGGCTACCTCTAAGAAAAGGTTCAAACTACACCCTTAACCTCACCTCAATCTCATCAATAGATGTATCGCCTGTGGTTAATCTATCGGGCTTCAATACTGGACCTCATGTACCACCAGTCTTTGCTGCACCAGATTTCACAAAGGATGAAGATGGCGATTTCTGGGTCTACTTTGGTACGGGAAGATATCTCAATAACGACGATAAAGATATCCAGTATGACAACTACTTCTTTGGAATCAAGGATGAATGCTGGGACGGAAGCTGTTCCACTACTTACACAAGAGCGAGCCTTACTGACGCTACTGGAATTAACGTTACTGCAACAGTCACTCAAATGGGCGAGATATGTCAGTGCGATACGACAGGCTGTGCAATGGCAGATGTAGTACTTGACACTACATTCACAGAACCAAATGAAGTCCCGGTCGGGTGGTATGTAAACCTCGGCAAAGAAGCAGTTATATCTCAGCCGATAGTCTTTGGTGGTATTGTTGACTTCTTGACCCTTGTTCCACCCCAGAACGTTTGTGATTTTCAGGGTAAGACCAATCTTTACGCCCTATACTACAAAACCGGAACACCCTACCCGAGACCGTCTATAATTAGCCCTGAGGCAGTGGTGGACACGGGTGGTGGAATCTTACCGGGCGCTACAGTCGGTGTTAGGTCTAAAGTTGAAATAGGACCTGGCGTACCTCCCTTTGGGAATCCCTTTGAGGTAGCTTCTAACAGGAGAAAGACGTACAGCAAGTTCATTCAGATATCAAGCGGTGTGGTTGTTGAACAGAGACAGCAGTCCGCACATGAGGGTGGCTTTATAATATGGCTGGAAAAGTAAGAGGATTTTCGCTGATAGAGGTTCTTATTGTCATTATCATCCTCTCCATTCTTATGTGGATAGCTTTCGGACCTCTCCGCAACCAGATCCTCCGCTCAAAGCTGCATGAGGCAGTTAATACCTTTGTTGCAGACCTGAATGAAATGAAAAGGAGGTCGTTGACCGAAAACGCTTCTTACGGAATTGATATTGCAGGCTCAAACTTCTATCATACCTTTATTGACAGAGATGGTGACTGTACAAAGGACTCAGGAGAGGTTGTGGGAAACGTCTCCCTTCCATCTGGGATTACCTTCTCAACCTCCAACACAACACAAACAATAGTATGGACGCGCAAGGGCGTTCCACTAAATAGTACCTGCGGATTCTATAGCGGGAACATTACCTTTACCACCCTTGGATTCACAAAAACTGTAATAATCAGCAGATACGGGAGGATAAGGATTGAATAAGTCTGGCGAAAAAGGATTTACCTTAATTGAACTTCTCGTTGCCTTCGTCATACTTCTGATAGTTCTAAACGGGTTTATGTACGGCCTCGCTGTTTACCTTGATTATGAACTTAGAACGAGGGTCAAAAACGAAGCTTCAAGGATGCTAAAAGATATAACCGGCTACTTTGAGGGAATCTCCTACGACTTTGCCCTCCAGTATGCCGTCCCTGCCACCTTTGATGGTAAAAAATGTGTGTCTGTAACAGACCCCGGACCTCCACCCACAACAGTGGACCTCTGTGAGTTTGAGTATTCCAACCCAGCTACCTTTACGATCCTTGATAACGACAGCGACGGAATCCCTGACTTCTTTGATCCTTATAATGGAAACAACTCAGCCTTCAAAGCCAACCCAAGAGCTGTGGCACCATGGCTTACCATATACCCTGGTACATCTGGTAATGCCTGTACCGTTAACACTGCAGGCGCAGGTACAGCCACAGTTAACTTTAACTGTGTTAAGTCAGTAGCCGGCAGGGAAATATATGCTGGTGCAACAATATCCCGAATAATTGATGACTACGGAAGAGAACTGGGAAGAGCCTTTGGGGTGATCGTCTGGTACTATGAACCAAAGACGGATAGATTCACCAGCGTTAAATCCCTTGTATTTAAGGAGTACGAGGGAACGAAATGAACAGGGGATACTCACTGATAGAGCTTATTGTAACAATAGTAATTATACTGATTCTCGGGGCAGGCGCAGTATCCGCTTATCTTTTCGTTTTCAGGAAAGGGGTGGAGGCACCCACAATTATCAAGGATGAGATGGAGCTTCAACTTTCGCTCGCTCAGTTACTCAAAGATGTTGAAAGTATAGGCTTTGGATTAACCACCAACTACCTGAAAGCCGGGAATTCCTGCACCTTTTCAGACCTTTTAACCAACAATCAGGCTGTTTCAATATGCACAAGCCCAATTCAACTGCTTTTCATGAGCCTGTCTTCCAGAAGCCAGAAGGAATCAGGTTGCTGGGGGTATACGGACAAAACAGGTTGTGCCATTATAAGGACCGGGACCAAAAGTGCACTCGGTTACGACTGTCCAACGAGCGGTTTAACCGCAACAGATTACACTGCAATAGATTTTTATAAAACTTCAACCTCTACCTGTACTGCTGACACCACATGCCCCTCTGGTTTGAGATGCGGGCCCGACAAACTTGTTTTCTACACAGGTGGCAACTCATATCCCAGTGACTTCGCCGCAAGGTATTACCTTAGCTCCGCAAATCTTCCTGATGATTGCGCAACAGGAACGAGTGTGCTTGTTAAAGAACTCAATGGTGATATAGCTCAGCCTTTAATATCATGCGTCCACACATTCAGGGTCTATTACCTTATCAAATCTGCTTCAGGCGGGGGCATCTCCTTTAGCTATAGCACCTCACCTCCTACCAATATTAAGGACCTCAAAGGTATAAGGATATGTATGCTTGTGCAGGTTGGTAAAAGAAGGGAATCCGTCCTGACTCCCCAGAACCTCTCAGCGAATTGCGGTGGGTCAGTGACAATTACATCTGACCAGAGGTATTACAGATGGAAAGCTATAGAGTTAGACATCCCTGTGAGGAATCTGAAATGAGAAAGGAAAGAGGAGCAACACTTATCACTGTTCTTGTCATCGGGGTTGTAAGCCTCGTCTTTATGGCGGGCATCTATTATCTGCTTACAAGAAGCCTTCAGGTAAGTGGGTCAGTTCCTGTTTACCTGAGCCTGCGGGATGCAGCAGCAAGCGGTGCTCATTATGC
>JALTVH010000192.1 GCA_027049085.1 Aquificaceae bacterium
AGGTTGAAGTCTATCCTCACTCTGTCAAGGACCAGTTTGTTGCTGGTGAACTCTTCCTTGGGCAGGCTGAGGTTCTTTTTGAGGTCGGAGTAAGACTTCTCAAGGTTGTGAAAGGCTTCAAGGATCAGACTGATCTTGTAGCTCTTTTTCTTTGGCATCTCTATGGGATAATTTAAGCAATATCATTATCGTGCAATATCATTATCGTCCGCATCGCTCAAGCTTTTAAATGACGCTTAACATAGTATTGTCATGGATGTCTGGTATTGTTATCTTATAAAGCTAAGTGAGGTTAAGGTATGTTTGAAAAGTTCACGGAAAGAGCACGGCAGGTGATCCTGCAGGCACGGGAAGAAGCCCTTGACCTGGGACACAGTTACCTCGGATCTGAGCATATTCTCCTTGCTCTCATAAAGGAAGAGGACATCCCGACCCTTGTTCTCTCAAGGCAGGGACTCACTCCCGATAAAGTGAGAAAGGCTGTTATGGGTCAGATAAACAGGGGGTCTCACACGGGTGAGATCCTCTTTGCTCCTGATGCCAAGCGTGTCATAGAGTTTGCTGTGGAGGAGGCGAGGATCCTCCACCACCAGTTTGTGGGACCTGAACACCTGTTAATAGGGATAGTTAGGGAAAAAACGGGCCTCGGCGGGAGGATTCTGAGGGGATTCGGTCTTGATGAGTACTCTGTGAGACGGGACGTACTCCAGATCCTCGGGGAGCTACCTCCTCAGGAGAGTGTCAAGTACGCTCCCACTCCCAACCTTGACAGGTTCTCAAGGGACCTCACCCAGATGGCGAGGGAAGGAAAGCTTGATCCTGTTATTGGAAGGGAACGTGAGATTGAGAGGGTTATTCAGATCCTTGTAAGAAGAAGAAAAAACAATCCTGTTCTCCTCGGTGATCCGGGCGTTGGAAAGACCGCTATAGTAGAGGGTCTTGCCCAGAGGATAGCGAGCAAGGAGGTTCCTGAGCCTTTGCTTAATAAAAGAGTTGTTGCCCTTGACCTTGCCGCTCTTGTGGCGGGGACAAAGTACAGGGGTCAGTTTGAGGAGAGGCTCAAGAACATCCTCAAAGAGCTTGAAAAGGCGCCCAATGTGATCCTCTTTATAGATGAGATTCACACCCTCGTTGGTGCGGGGTCTGCTGAAGGTTCCATTGATGCTTCCAATATGCTCAAGCCCGCCCTTGCAAGGGGTGAGATTCAGGTGATAGGTGCGACGACCCTTGACGAGTACCGTAAATACATTGAAAAGGACGGCGCCCTTGAGCGGAGGTTCCAGCCGATCCTTGTGGACCCGCCCTCGGAAGAGGACACTCTTCAGATCCTTTACGGTCTCAAAAAGCGCTTTGAGGACTTTCACGGGGTTGAATACACGCCCGAAGCTCTTGAAAAGTCGGTAACTCTTTCGGTCAGGTACATAACAGACAGGAACCTTCCCGATAAGGCAATAGACGTCATAGATGAGTCTGGTGCTTTGGTCAAGCTCAAGGCTATGGACCTCCCGCCTGAACTTAAAGAGCTTGAGGAAAAGATCAAGGACCTTGAAAAGGAAAAGGAGATTGCCGCAACAGAGCAGGACTACGAGAAGGCTGCGAGCATAAGGGATGAGGAGCTGAGGCTCAGGGCAAAGTTTGAGAATCTTAAAGCTAAATGGAAGCAGGAAATAGAGAAGGACAAGCCGAGGGTGACCGCTGAGGATGTTGCTGAGGTGGTTGCAAGGTGGACGGGAATCCCCGTCAAGAGGGTTCACGAGAGCGACATGGAAAAGCTCCTCCACATTGAGGAAGAGCTCAAAAAGCGGGTCGTTGGTCAGGATGAGGCGATAACCGCTGTAGCAAAGGCAATAAGGCGTTCAAGGGTTGGTCTGAAAGGCAAACACAGGCCTATCGGTGTTTTCCTCTTCCTCGGACCTACGGGAGTGGGCAAAACTGAAACCGCCAAAGCTCTTGCGGAGTATCTCTTTGGTACAGAAGAGGCGCTTATCCGCTTTGATATGTCCGAGTACATGGAAAAGCACACCGTCTCAAGGCTGATCGGTGCACCTCCCGGATACGTTGGCTACGAGGAAGGAGGTCAGCTCACCGAGAAGGTAAGGAGGAGACCTTACTCGGTCCTCCTCTTTGACGAGATTGAAAAGGCGCATCCCGACGTCTTCAACGTATTCCTCCAGATCTTTGACGACGGAAGGCTAACTGACGGCCTGGGAAGGACCATTGACTTTTCCAACACGATCATCATCATGACCTCCAACCTTGGTGCGAGGATGATCGTTCAGGGTGGTTCAATAGGCTTTGAGAAGAAGTTCGGGATGATAGACTTCAAGCAAATGAAAAAGAACGTCCTTGATCAGGTAAAGAGGACATTCAATCCAGAGTTCCTGAACAGGCTTGATGAGGTCATTGTATACAGACCGCTGGAGAAAAAGGACGTTGAGGCGATCCTTGAGCTTCAGGTCAAGGAAGTCAACGAGAAGCTTCAGGAGTGGGAGATAAAGGTTAAGCTCCACAAGAGCTTTGTGGACTGGATAATAGAGAGAGAGTACAAGCCCGAGTTCGGTGCAAGGAGCCTCAAGCGTGCCCTCCAGAAGCACGTTGAGGACCTTCTTGCGGAAGAACTGATCAAGGGAACGCTCAAGGACATTGAGCTTGTTGAGATAAGGGTTAAGAACGATCAGCCCTATATAAAGCCTGCGAAGAAGAAAGAAAAGCTGGAGGAAGCTCTCCTTAAGGAATCCTGATATAATACTCTCTCTGTGCAAAGAAAATTATCTTTTTTAATCCTTTTTACACTTTTATGGACTTTTGTGTCAATAGGAAAGACAATCGGTGAAATTGAGATCAGGGGAAACAAATATGTTGATGATAATTTGATCAAAAGACTGCTCATTTCCAAAGAAGGTTCAGAATTTTCGATAGAAAATGTCAGAAAGGATATAAGAAATCTTTTTAAGACCGGCTTTTTTAGAAAAATTGAAGTTCATAAAGAGGATATAAACGCCCATGTAAAGCTAATTTATATTGTTGAAGACCTCCCTGTCATTTACAAAATTGAGTTTGAGGGTAATAAAGAGATAGATGATGAGGATCTGTCAGACAAACTCGGGATAGAGACCGAGGTCGGAAAACTTGACGTTGAGGAGCTTTTGAGCGGATATACCTCAAGTCCAGCAGTTGAAGAACGCCTTGAGATCCAGAGGAGGCTAAGACTCGGGAGAGTATTATCAGAGCAGGAAATAAACTTTCTTATAAAGCGTATAAGGGAAATCTATCTTGAAGAGGGTTATCCGGACGTTGAGGTTAAATATGAGATAGTTCCAAAAAAAGGGGTCTCTAAACTCGTTTTTCACATAAAGGAGCATGAACAGAAATATGTCCTCAATATTCACATAGAAGGCAACGAAACCTTTTCTGACGGTAGGCTCAAGGATCTGATGAACACTGAGGAGAGGAATATCTTCATCTTTCGTCTTAAACCTACCTTTGATGAGGAACTGCTTAAAGAGGACGTTAAGAAGATAGAAAAGTTCTACAAGGATGAAGGCTTCCTTGAGGCATGGGTTCACCACACCTTTGACAGGTACAACGGCGGTCATGACGTTTACATCCTGATAAAAGAAGGACCAAGGTACAGACTCGGCGACCTGAAAATTGAAGGTAACAACCTTTATACCTACAGGGAGATCGTGGGAAACATCCTGAGGAAGAATAAAAGAAAAGGAGGCTACTACAGGCGAGAAGTTATTGAGAAGATCAAGGCGCGTATAAGATCTCTTTACTCAGAGATTGGCTATGCCAACGTCTTTGTTGAGGACATTCCCCGCGTTGATGCAGAGAAGAAAAAAGTTGATGTTGTCATAAGGGTTCATGAAGGCAAACCCGTTTACGTTCATAAGGTAAAGATTGAGGGGAATTACGAGACGAGGGATTACGTGATCAGGAGGGAGCTCAGGGTTCAGGAACACAGCCTTGTAATAAGAAAGGGCCTCAGCAGGTCAAGGAGCAGGATACTCAATCTCGGGTACTACGAGGACGTTCAACTCCAGCCATTCCCTGCGGGAGATGGAAAGACAGACCTTCTGGTCAAGATAAGGGAACGGTTTACAGGTCAGTTTTCTGTGGGTCTGACCTACAACGAGATAACCAAGCTCTCGGGTTTTGCCTCAATCAGAAAGGGTAACTTCCTCGGCACAGGGGACATATTTGGAATATCTCTAAGCTATGGAGACTTTTACAGGGATAACTCTTTCTCATACACAGATAAGTGGTTTCTCGGAAGGCCAATGGATCTCACACTGTCTGTCTTTGACAGAAGAATAGTTTATACGACCTACACAGTTCAGAGGACAGGCGGAAGCTTTACGCTATCAAGGGAATTCTGGGAATACTGGAGAGTCGCCGGGGGCTTCAGTGCCCAGAGGATCGTTTATTCGGATATAGCGGATAACGCCTCGGCCTTTGTCAGAGGTCAGGAAGGTGCAAGGGAGTCAAGAAAACTTAGCTTTTCTTTAAGCAGGGACACGAGGGACTTTTTCCTCTTTCCTACCGAAGGGTCCTACACAAGGCTTGATTACACTGTGGCTGTTCCTGTTCTCGGGGGAACTGAGCAGTTTCACAAGGTCGTTTTCACCGGTTCAAAATACATAAAGGACACCTACTTTGATTCCGGCTTTGTATTCCTTGGCAAGGCAACCCTCGGTTTCGTTGAACCCTACGGAGGCACCGATGTCCCCCTGGATGAGAGGTTCTTTGTTGGCGGTGACTTTACTATAAGAGGATACAACTATGGTATGGCGGGAACCCTTGACGTTAACGGGGAGCCGATAGGTTCTACGAGGGAGCTTATCCTTAACTTTGAACTCAACTACAAACTCCACAAGATGCTCTACTTTGGTGTCTTTTATGACACAGGCCTTGGTGCTGACAGGTTAGAAGAGTTTGATCCAAAAAACTGGAGGGGTGGCTATGGCCTCGGAATTAGGTTCATCACACCTATTGCACCTCTAAGGATCGACTGGGCGTGGAAAACGATAAGGATACCTCAGGATCCGGAACCTTCAAGAATACACTTTGTTATAGGAGGGTTCTTTTGATTTCTTTATATTAAGGTTTATGAAGCCAGCAAGAGTTCTCACCATCGCAGGTTCAGACAGCGGTGGCGGTGCAGGGATACAGGCTGACCTCAAAACCATAACAGCTCTCGGCGGTTACGGAATGACCGCCATTACCTCTGTTACCATTCAGAACACCCAGGGTGTTTACGGCATTCATGACCTCACTTCCGACGAGGTCTATAAGCAGATTGAGGTTGTTGTTAGGGACATCGGTGTTGACTCCGCCAAAACTGGTATGCTTTCCAACTCTGAAATCATAAGGGTGGTCGCACAGGCGATTAGAGAATTGAGGATCCCCAATCTCGTGGTTGATCCGGTTTTTGTTGCAAAGAGCGGAGACAGACTCCTGAGGGAAGATAGCGTAGGAGCCCTGAAGAGAGAGCTCCTTCCCCTTGCCACCGTTGTGACCCCAAATATCCCGGAAGCAAGTGAACTCTGTGGACAGGAGATCCGGAAGCTTAGAGAGGTTGAGGAGTGTGCCAGAAGGATACACGATATGGGACCGAAAGCTGTGGTGATAAAGGGTGGCCACCTTGAGGGTGAGAAGGTTATAGATGTTCTCTATGAGGGGGGTGATGAGTTCCATTACTTTGTGAGGGATAGAGTGAATACAAGCCACACTCACGGAACGGGCTGTACCTTTTCCTCAGCCATAGCGGTTTTTCTGGGCAGGGGGCTCTCCGTGAAGGAAGCTGTTGAAAAGGCAAAGGTATACGTGCATAATGCCATAAAGAGGGCTCCTGGTCTCGGTAAGGGTCACGGACCCCTCAATCACCTGTGGAATATTGAGAGGTGCGTGGAGGACTTTATGCATACGGAGGGCTGATCCTTACCCTAATCATTGCACGTTTTTTCCCGCAGGTTTCCTTTCTACCTTACCTATTCATGAGCTATCCCCTTCTGTACCTTGACCTTAAGGACTTGGGTTTTAAAAATTACAGGGAAGGGCTGAAGTGGGGTTCACTCTTCATTCCTCTCGTTGTTCTTTTCCCTCCTGTCGGTGCAGGAATTATCTGGGTCCTGAACCAGGTCGCCATAGCCCTTATTGAGGAGGTTTTTTTCAGGAGCTACCTGATGAGGTATTTTGGGAACATCAGGACATCTCTTTTATTTTCCCTCGCTCATCTTATAAACTTTCCCACCATTAACTCCATTCTCGTATTCTTTCCATCCCTCCTGTTTGGATACGCTTATCAAAGAACGGGCAGCATCGTAGCGCCCTTTCTCCTTCACCTGTGCTCTAACCTCTTTTACTACTCATTTTCCAAAAAGGCTCTTGAGCTTTACCATATCCTCAAGGGGTATCTGGCCGGGAGCTAACGCCTCGCCGAAGGAACAGTAAGTTATAACAGAACCTGCGATAAAGGAGCAGAGCCTTGAGATCTTTCCTGCCTCTCCCATCGCTATGAGTATCTTTTCACCTTCAACCTCACCGCCTGAGCAGAGGAGGTCAAGGACATCTTTATAGGTCCTTGCCATGACTGCAACCTTGGGTATGGCTTCATTCCTCATTCCTTCCCTTAGAACTTCTCTGATTATCCACCGGGGGGGAGTCCTCTCAAAGTTGTGGTAAGAAAGGATCAGCCTTCTGCATGCCTTCAGAACAATCTCACGCACCGCTGGAATTAGATCCCTTGAAGAGAGCTCAAGATCTGTGTAATCTGAGAGGGGTGAAACCCTCTTAAAGATCTCTATCCTTGAAGGAACCTCTCTTCCCCCTTCCTGAGGCGACCTTACAGTAAGGATCGTTTTCCCGCCCCTTTCCTGAACAAATCTCACGCAATCTTCAATATTTCTGGGATCCGGGTCATCAAACTGGTCAGCCCTGATCTCTATAATGTCTGCACCTTTTTTAAGGGCACTCTCGGCTCTTTCCTCAAAGCCTTTGTCAGTTAGGGGAACTGCGATCAGCATGAGGATATTATATTAGTTGCGGTGAAGAGAATAGGTCTCACGGGGAATCTCGGCTGCGGGAAATCCACCGTTGCCAAGCTCTTTAAGGAACTTGGTGCCGTGGTTTACGATGCGGATAGAATTATCCATGGCTTCTATAAAAAGGGTCACCCTGTTTACCAGAATGTGATAGAACACTTCGGCGAAAGCATCCTTGACACTGAGGGAAACATTGATAGGAGTAAGCTAGCTGAAATAGTGTTTGCAAACAGGGAAGAGTTGTCCTTCCTTGAGCAACTGACCCACACCCATCTCTATAAGTTTCTTGATGAGGAGTTTTCAAAGCTTCCGGAGGATGCAGTTGCTATTGTAGAAGCATCACTTCTCATTGAAAAGGGTACGTACAAAAACTACGATGGGCTTGTTGTTGTGTATGCTCCCCTTGAGGTTTGTTTGGAAAGAGCGGTAGGTAAGGGAATGAGCAGAGAGGAGGCAAAGAGACGTCTGAGCCATCAGCTCCCACCTGAGGAAAAGCTCAAGGTAGCGGACTGGGTGATAGACAATACCGGTAACCTTAAGGAGACAAAAAAGCAGGTCATTGAGGTCTTTGAGCAAATCAGGAGAGACCCGTGAAGGTGGTTCTAACAGGTCCTCCAGGTTGTGGAAAAACAACGGTTGTCAAGAGGACTGTGAAAAAGCTCGGGCAGAGGGCGGTTGGTTTCTGGACCGAGGAGGTGAGGGATCCAAAAACAGGAAAGAGAACAGGTTTTAAGGTTGTGAGAACGGACGGAAAGGTTACTCTATTTGCAAGCAAGACCTTTACCTCAAGGAAACTGGTGGGATCCTACGGTGTGAATGTAAATAGATTTGAGGATAGCGCTGTTGAATTCCTAAAAAATGAGATAGAGAAAGGTTTGAAGGGAAGGGTTATTGTTATTGATGAGGTGGGAAAAATGGAACTCTTTTCCAGATCCTTTAAGGACCTCGTGTCTGAACTGATTGAGGATCCCGTATCAGACTTCCTTGTGACCATTCCTGTAAGGGATGTCCACCCCCTTGTTTCCAGGATAAGGAGGCTTGGTGAAGCGGTTCTTATAGAGGTAAACGGACAAAACAGGGATCACCTGCCCGATGATATAGTCCTTCTTTTTAAAAATTAACGTGAAATTAAGCTCTTGTATTAACGTAGCAAAGTCCTTAACCTTTTCCCTATGAAAGCTGTCATTAAGGTCCACGGTATGTCCTGCGTCAACTGTGCAAGGACTATTGAGAGAACTCTAAAAAATTCGGGAGGCGTCAGGGAGGTTGAGGTTTCCTTTGAGCTCGGGAGGGTAGTGGTTGATTTTGATCCTGCGATGATCTCTCAGGAGCAGATAGCGAGGATAATAGAGGGCTTAGGATACAGGGTAGTAGACGACCGTTCCAGGAAAGAGGTTGCGGTTCTTGCCCTCAGTGCTGTCAGTTCCGCTCTGATAGTGGTTTTAATCCTCACCTCACCTCCCTGGGGGCTTTACCTTCAGGCTATTCTCTCTACCCTTGTTCAGGTCTTTGGAGGATGGAAGTTCTACAGGGGTGCCTATACCTCGCTGAAGAACGGTGTAGCGGGGATGGATGTTCTTGTTTCCCTTGGAACAAGCGGTGCGTATATTTACAGCCTCCTTGTGTTTTTCGGAATAATCGGGGGAAAACCTTTCTTTGAGACCAACGCGCTCCTGATAACCTTTGTTCTCAGCGGAAGGCTTATAGAGGAGTTTGCCAAGAGGAGGGCTCTAAGAATCCTCAGCAGAATGCTCGGCATCCACAGAGCTGAGGTAACGGTTCTGAGAAATGGACGGGATGAAAGGGTCAACGTAAGAGAGGTCTTCCGCGGTGAGAGGATCCTGGCAAGGACGGGGGATATGGTGCCTCTTGATGGAAGGATCGTTAAGGGTAAAGCCTGGGTAAGTGAGGCCGTTGTGACGGGTGAGCCAGAGCCGATCCTCAAGTCTGAAGGGGACAGGGTTATAAGCGGGAGCATCGTTGAGGAGGGAATGGTTGAAATTGAGGTGGCCGAAGGGTTTGAGGGATCCTTCCTGACAAGAATTAGCAGGATCATTGAAGAGGCCGTCTCGGAAAAGCCGAGGATCCAGAGGGTCGTTGACAGGGTTTCCCACTACTTTGTCCAGATAGTTGTGTTCATAGCTGTGGGCGTTTTTATCTACTGGTTTCTTTCAGGTGCAGGACTCCAGCAGGCTGTTATGTTTTCTTTGGCTGTTCTGGTAATTTCTTGTCCCTGTGCTCTGGGTATAGCCACGCCCCTTGCTGTTGTTGTTGGGATAACCCAGGCACTGACAAAAGGAATACTTATAAAGAAACCTTCGGTTATTGAGGTTGTTCCTCATATTAACACGGTTATCTTTGACAAAACAGGAACTGTTACAGAGGGAAGATACTCCGTCACAGGATTCCATTCCCAGGACGACTCTGCCCTTGACATTGCCTATACCCTTGAAAAGTATTCAAACCACCCCATTGCAAGGGCAATAAGAGAGTTTGCCAGGCAGAAAGGTGCAAAAGACCTTGACCTCGGTGAATGCAGAGAGGTTATTGGAAAGGGCGTGTTATGCGGTGAGTACTTCATAGGGGATGAGGGGGGAAAGGACTCTATCAAGAGGGTGGTACTGAAAAAAGGAGAGGATGTTATTGCGGTTTTTGAGCTCTCGGATAGGATAAACCCCCATGCAAAAGGGGTTATATCTGAGCTGAAGGCTATGGGTATGGAAGTGATACTGCTCTCGGGTGACAGGGAAGAGATCGTGAGGAAATTGGCGGAGGAGCTTGGATTTGACAGGTGGTTCTCTGGGGCCCTTCCAGAACAGAAGAGAGAAATTGTAAAAAATTTACAGAAGAACGGGAAAAGGGTGGCTATGGTTGGTGACGGGGTTAACGATGCTCCGGCCCTGGCTCAGGCAGACTTTTCTCTGGTCGTTCCTCAGGGGACCGATATAGCTAAACATGTGGGCGATGTGGTACTGATAGGTGGAATAAAAGTAATACCCCAGGTCTTTAGCCTTGGGAGATCAGTTAAAAGGAAAATTTATCAGAACCTTGGATGGGCTTTTATTTACAACGCTCTGGGCATTCCCGTTGCGGGTGGACTCCTTTACGGTTATGGAATATACCTCAGGCCGGAGATCGCTGGTCTGATGATGTCCCTTTCTTCTCTCAGCGTTGTTCTTAACACCCTTCTGATGAGATATAATATTCACCTATTTTCTAAAGCGGAGGATCCTGTTGCACAGAGTCCTGGTTACAGACCCGATAGCCCACAGAGGGCTGGAACTGCTTGAAAAGGAAAAGGGAATTGAACTTGTAAACAGACCAGAAATCTCCTACGACGAACTCCTTGAGGTTGTCCACGAGTTTGACTGCATCATAACAAGGAGCAGGACACCAGTGACGGCTGAGCTCCTTGAGAGAGCTGAAAGATTAAAAGTTGTTGGAAGAGCCGGTGTTGGCGTTGACAACGTTGATATAGAGACAGCTTCCCGCAAGGGGGTTCTGGTTGTCAATACACCTGGAGCCAACACGATCGGCGCAACCGAGCTTACCATGATGCACATGCTTACCATACTCAGGAACGGGCACGGAGCCCATCAGTCTGTCCTGAACCACAGATGGGAAAGAAAAAAATTCATGGGAACGGAGCTCTACGGAAAAACCCTCGGCATCATTGGTCTTGGCAACATAGGCTCCCAGGTAGCTATAAGGGCGAAGGCTTTTGGAATGAAGGTCTGCGCCTACGACCCGTATATTCCAAGGGAAAAGGCGGACAAGCTCGGGGTCAGGCTATACGACAGCCTTAACGAGATGCTAAGAGAGATTGATATTCTGACAATCCATGCCCCTCTCACTCATGAAACAAAAAACATGATCGATGAGGAAGAGTTCTCTCTTATGAAAGACGGCGTTTACATTGTTAACTGCGCGAGGGGAGGAATTGTCAACGAGAGGGCTCTCATTAAGAACCTTGAAAGCGGAAGGGTAAGAGGGTTAGCCCTTGACGTTTACTCTGTTGAACCACCAGACCCTTCCTTTATAGATGAGCTGAAAAAGTTTGAGAACGTTTCCCTAAGCCCCCACATTGGAGCCAATACCCATGAGTCCCAGGAAAATGTTGCAGTTATAGTCGTTCAGCAGGTCATAAAAGCGCTGAAGGGAAGATCGCCCGAGTACGTAGTGAACGCGCCCTTCCCTGACCTTTCTGTCTTAACCCTCATAAAGCCTCACCTTGACCTTGCGGAGAAGATGGGCAGGTTTATAGTTCAGTGGGCTGAGGAAGGGATCAGGGAAGTTCACATTGAGGTGAGGGGTGATATTTCCGAACACTTTCATCCCATAAGCGCGGCGGTCCTCAAAGGGATCCTTGAAGAGGTCGTTGACTTTCCGGTTAATATCATTAACTCTACCTACGTGGCAAGGGACAGGGGCATTAAAGTTGAAGAGCTATCTTCAGAAGAGACCCCTGACTTCAAGCACTACATAAAGGTCGTTGTC
Source organism: Aquificaceae bacterium (assembly GCA_027049085.1). Taxonomy (GTDB): domain Bacteria; phylum Aquificota; class Aquificia; order Aquificales; family Aquificaceae; genus Hydrogenivirga. Next base: position 11,544 of record JALTVH010000192.1, read on the forward strand.
AGGTCTGATGGCACTGAAAAGGTCGTAGCGGGAACGGTCCTTGAGGGACAGCTCCTTCGCATCGTCCAGATTGACCGCTACAGGGTTGATGTGGAGCCAGAAGGCATCCTCCTTGTCCTTGAAAACAAGGATGTTCCGGGGGTGATAGGTAAGATCGGTTCCTTTCTTGGTTCTGCAAAGGTGAACATAGCGGGCTTCAGGCTCGGAAGGGAGAAGAAAGGCGGAATAGCCCTCGGTATTCTCAACCTCGATGAGGAGGTTCCTTCAGAGGTTCTGGCTCAGCTTAGGGAGATACCTGAGATCCTTTTTGTTAAGCAGGTAATCCTCTGAGCATTAGAATTTTATATATGTTCCTGAAGGATCAGGAGAGGGCAAGGTTAATTATAGAGAAGTTTCTGACTTCTGGAAAGATACCCTCTGGTCTCCTGATATACGGATCATCAGGTGTGGGGAAAACCAGTCTTGCTGTTGACTTTGCCGGCTCACTACTTTGCCTTGGGGACTCAACCTGGCAGTGTGGTTCCTGCAACTCCTGCAGAGCCTTTCTTCCGCTGGGCACTGCCATTCTTGAAGATGAAACAGCATCCTACAGGTTTGAAGAAGAGGTCTCTGGAAAAAGAAGGTTCCTCTATCTCAGAGGTGAGCACCCAGATTTTATATTTGTACCGCCCGATGGAAACACCATCAAGATTGACCAGATAAGGGCATTAAAAGAGTTTGCCTACAGGAAGCCAGCCCTTTCAGAAAGGAAGGCTGTGATAATTGACAGGGCAGACCTCATGACGGTGGAAGCAGGAAACGCCCTTCTGAAGGTCCTTGAGGAACCTCCCGAGGATACGATTCTTATCCTAACCGCTGAAAGCAAAGAGGCAATACTGCCCACCATCCGGTCGAGGACAATGGAGATTCTCCTTGGACCTCTCACAAGAGAGGCTTTTGGTGAAATCACTGGAAGGAGTGACCTGTATGAGATCTCAGGAGGGAGCGTTACAAGGGCTACCCTGGTAAGCTCTAATGCCGATATTATAGAAATGGCTCAGAAATTCATGGAAGCAGACCCCTTGATTTCATACAGGATTGCTACATCCTCCGACCGGTGGGATACTGATCAGAAAAACCTATTTCTTGATTTGATTGAGGAAAAGATCATCGGATCCTTCAGGGAAGGAAGTATGGAATATGATAGATTTGAGCTGATACAAAGGAGGCTCGGCGAGATCAGGGAAGGTTTGCCAAGGGGTATAAAGCTGAGCCTTGGCCTGATGGCTCTTTATGATCTTATGGAGGTTTAAAGTATGTCTTGCATAAAGGTCAAAAGCCTGGATACTAACAAGATCGGTGTCCTTGAAAACTGTGAGGGTGACCTTCCAAGAGACAGCCTTGTCGTAATATACACCGATGAGAAGGGTGAGGACCTTGCAAGGGTCATTGGTACTTCAAGAAAAGAGGACTCTAAATTGAGGTTTCGCTTCGTAAGACAGGCGACGGAGGAGGACCTTGAAAGGATGGAAAAAAACGAGGAGGAAAGCAAAAGAGCCTACAGAACCTGCAAGGAGAAGATCAAGGAGCAGGGACTTGAGATGCACCTCTTAAAAGCCTATGTGCCCCTCAACTCTAAGAAGATTTTCTTTTACTACACTGCGGAAGAGAGGGTTGACTTCAGGAAACTTGTAAGGGAGCTGGCAAGGACCTTTAAAAAACGCATTGAGATGAGGCAGGTAGGTGTCAGGGACGCTGTGCAGATCCTTGGATGGGTGGGGATTTGTGGTGAAATTCCCTGCTGTATAAGATTCCTTGAAAACTTTGATTCAATATCACTCAAAGACATTGAAGACCAGAACCTCCCTCTTTCTCCTTCCAAATTCACAGGACCTTGCGGTCGCCTGATCTGCTGTATGTCCTTTGAAAGGGAAAACTACCTCGTAAAGAACCTCCTTCCAGAGGCAGGTTCCAGTATCTGCTGGTCAGGGAGGGAAGTTACCCTCCTTGAGGTTGACCCTCTAAGGAACACAGCAGTTCTGAAGGATGGTGATAAAAAGATTGAGGTAACCTTTGGTGACCT
>JALTVH010000193.1 GCA_027049085.1 Aquificaceae bacterium
CGTTAACTATAACCTTGGTAGTCAGTTCATTGGTATCAATAACTGGTCCAACAGGTGTATCCTCACCAACCGTATCCTTAGTGAGCTTAATATCAAGGAGGACTCTTCCATCAGGTGAGATTATGGGCAGGACATCAAGCTGAAGAACTGCTTCTTTGAACTGTATGTTAGCAACGTTGGCTCCTCCAGCAACCACAGCGGTCTGATAGGGAATTTCAGCTCCCTGTTTAATAGTTGCTTTCTGTCCGCTAATTGTTACGACCGTTGGCTTGGCAAGGCTCTTGATTTTCCCCACCTTTTCAAAGGCTGAAATTCTAAGATTTAGAGCGTTTAATATACCTTTAGAATAAGTAAATGTAAGTATTCCACCTTCTGTCGGTAGCTGGCCTGGGGTAGTCTGGAGAGTCCCCCCAACGCCCAGGTTCACACCCACACCACCGCTTATGGACTCAGGCACCTGAACGTTGGAAAGAAGTGCAGACCAGTTTATTCCCAGCTCTCTTGTAATTGTTTTATCTACCTGAAGGATCTTAGCCTCTATTTTTACCTGCGGAGGGACATCGCTAATGTATTCACTGAACTGTTCTTTAATCTTTTCAATAACCTCAGGATAGTCAGTAATCATCACAGCATTGAATTCTTTAATAACAGGTGTAACTCTGACCTTATCTTTACCTGCCTTCTCTTCTTTTAAAGCACCTCCGGTTAATATGACCCCTGCTTCTGACCTAATCGGCTCGATCATTTTAATGAACTCATCGGGGCTAATGTATTTCAAATAGAAGATCTCGGTTACAGGCTTCCTTGCGGCGGGGGCGGAAACGAGGAATTCACTGAGGACCTCCTTATATTTCTCTATCTTGTCCACCTTATCAGTAATAACAAGCGCGTTAAAAGTTGGTGCTTCAGTTATGATCGTTTCTTTAGTTATATATGGAGAAATCAGCTCCTTTGCCTGGGGAATTCCTATAGTCTTGAGGTAGAAAACCCTCGTAATAACTGCCTCAGGTCTTTCTTCTACCCCAAGCCTTCTTTCAGCTATAAGCTTCTCAATATAACTTTTAATCTTCTTTTCAAGCCTTTTGATTCTAGCCTGGTCATCCCTTATGTAAACCATTTTTAGTGTTTTGTCAATAACTATCTCTGCCGATGGGCTGACTCTTCCCTTAAGGAGTTCCACAAGCTTTTTTATGTCATCGTCAGACAGATCCTTAATATCAAGCTCAAGCTCTCCGGCTTTTGTTATCTTATAAATGTCTTCATTTACAGGAACAGCGATGAGGCCGTACTCCTTAATAATGAGGTTAAAAGCTTCATTAATGCTCACCGGCTTCTGAATAAAGATGCTCACCTTTTGATTAAGTATGTCCTTAATCTTTGGATCAATCAGGACATTCTTGTTAACTACCTTGGCAATAGATCGAAGTACAGTGTCCAGCTTAACATCCTCAAATCTCATTTCCCTTACAGTCTGGGATAAGACAGCTGATGTGGTTAAAGCAATAAGAAGGAAAATAGAAAGAGCCTTCTTCATTCCTTTTTCCCTCCCTTCTTTAGTACTTCATCGGGCGAACGCCCTGTTTTTATAAGCTTAACTTCACCATCTTTACCTTCAAGAACAATGTATTTTTGTGTCCCTTCCTCTGTATCTATGACTATATAACCAACCGCATCCTCTTTACTGGTAAAGGGATCCTTTCCAAAGGTAATAACTGCAAAGCATATGAGAATAACCACCAATCCCTTCATGTTCCTCACCTCACCTCTGCAAAATTATGTCTATAACAACCTGAGCAGTAACAATGTTAGCATTTTTTACAGGTGAGATCCTTACTGATTTCGGATAGGATACTAAACCTTTTCTGTACAAGCTTTCCAGAAATCCGTAGAGGTCTGAAGTGGTTCCCTCGATGGTCATTTGAACTTCCATCGTTGTTACCGGTATGCCAACTTGGGCCTGCTTATTCTGATTACCACCTCTTTGGCCACCCTGTTGTTGTCTCTTTTTACCTTTTTGTGTTGATACGACTTTTACGATCCTCTGGTCCCCTGATTCTACAAGCTGTAAGTTTGTTACCCTTGGCTGAGAAACAGCTAACCTTGTTATTACAAGATTTCTTATGCCTGCCATAAAGTTAATCTCCCCAAGAATCCTCTCGATCTCCTCCCTTGTGGGAATCTTACCGACAACCTTCTCGAGTTCTTCCCTGGTCTGTTCTTCCTGCTTCTTTAGGTCTTCAAGCTGTTTCTCAAGTTTTTTGAGAACACCAGGCCTTATCATCCTGGTGTATTTATCAATTTCCTGCTTGAGCTGAACTACCTGCGCTTCAAGTTGTTTCTTTTTCTCAACGTTAGGCTTGATTGCGTAAAAATAGACAGCACCAATAACGACCACGGGCGCGATAATAACGATCAGCAACCTCTGCCAGAGAGGTGCTATAGCCCACTGTTGTTTTAACTTCTCTAACATTTACTCCTCCCCTTTTAAAAATTCCTTTTGAACCCTCATTGATGCCACGTAAAATATGATTCCCTTCTTGTTTTCCCTCTTCCTGATTTCTCCAGGAAGTAGCTGGTTAAACTCTCTTCTTACTATGTGGTAAAAGTTCTTGATGGAATTTATATCGTATGAACCGAAAGTCAGATCCACATTCATCCTTTCAAATTCAAGCCTCTGGCTAAGATTGTCAAACCAAACGGTATTAGGTGCTGTTGATCTTAGAAAACGAAGGGAAGAGTTGAATGGTATGTAATAATCCTTGAGAGTTAGTATAATATCCTTACTCATCTTTAGATAATTGATCCTGCGCTTTACCTCATCTATCTTCGCAAGTAGTCTTCTTTTCTGCCTCTGAATCTTATCAGCCTTTTTCTTCAACTTATTTCTTTCCTTTGTCAACTGATCAACCTGAAAACTCAGTGCGTTCACATCATCAATGAGCTTCTTTGCATAAAAGAGCTCACCAGCTATGATTATCAAACCAATTGCGGGTA
>JALTVH010000194.1 GCA_027049085.1 Aquificaceae bacterium
GGTGAGGATTTCTTCAGATACAGGACCTTCTCAACTGGGGGCGGTGCGGAATATTACATAGAACCAGGGCTAGCCTTTGGCGGGAGCCTGAAGTACGAGGACAGAGAGGGGCTATACAGGAGATACGGAGGGAAAATGTATGTCCGCATCGCCTGGTGAGCTCACCCAGATACTTGAAAATCTGAGGCTTGTTGATTACGAAACTCTGAAGGGAATTCTTAAAGTTTTCATACTTTTCCTTGCCGGCCTGAATGTCATCCTTTTTATAGGCACCATACTTCACAGGGTCTATGTAGATATCAGGGATTTAAGATACAGAAAAGCTTACGAGGGGTTTGAGAGGGAGTTTGAAGGGTACACCTTGGGCAGGTCAGGTCTTTCCCGACCGAAGAGTTCAACAGAGTTTGAAGCTCTTGCGGACCTCTTTGTTTACCTCATAAGGCGGGACGGCGCTGATATCACAGACTGCGTGAGGCGTATTGCAGGGGAGGTTGGGCTGATTGATTATCTGTGGAAGCAGACGAGGAGCCTTTTCCTCAACACAAGGGTGACTGCCTTTGAGAGGCTCGGTTATCTGAGGGTTGAGGAGGCTGAGCCAGTTATAAGAGAAGATCTGATTAGAGAGAGGAACGAATGGGTGTTGGGAAGGCTTTGCTTTGCCTATTCCTTTCTGGTCAGGGACAAAGAGGAGCTTTCATTCCTAATTGGGATTCTTTCGAGCCTTAAAGAGATCAGTTTCAAATTTATTGAACTGATATGGACAAATATCCTTGATAACTTCAGGGCTGATAGGAGAAAAATTCTGAGGGATCATGTTGTTGAAAACCTGATCGGTTCGCAGGAAAGGAGTCAGGTTCTCAGGTCTTTTGTTGAGGCGGTTGGATTTGCAGGTGAGACGGAATTCATTCCAATAATCAGGGAAATTTACGAGAGAACAAAGAAAAACACTCTTATGAGAATTAGCTGTCTGAGGGCACTGGGGATGCTCGGTTACAAAGACTACTGTGAGCTTTTTCTGGAAAACGTTGACCATCCTGACTGGCGGGTGAGAGCGGTTGTCTGCAAATACGCAAATCTGTGTCCTTTCCAGACAATTATAAGTCCTCTTGTGAAGAGACTATCTGATGAGAACTACTATGTAAGGGCTAACGCCGGGAAGGCGATAGCAAGCTTTGGCAAGAGAGCGGAAGGAGTGCTCAGGGAGATCCTTGAGTCGGAAGACAAGTTTGCCAGAGATACCGCAAGGTACCTTCTGGAAGAGCTGGAGATCAAACATGCTTGAGGCGGTCGCGTACTTTCTGCTGGGTTTTCAGATATTCATACTTTCCTACTTTGGGATCGTTAATTCCCTCTATACCCTTTTTATTGTCATTTCTCTTTATCACATCTTTAAGCATGCACTCCTTGTTAGAAAAGAACGGATTGAAATGATGCTATCAAAGGTTCTTTACAGACCCATTTCCATAATTGTTCCTGCTTACAACGAAGAAGAGACGATTGTTGATAGCATAAGGTCACTTCTCTCCCTCCACTATCCCGAATACGAACTTATCGTAGTTAATGATGGTTCAACTGACCGAACTTTAGAGAAGGTCAGGGAATCCTTCAGGCTTGTAAGGCTTGATAGGCCGATCAGGAAAAAGCTAAAACATAAAGAGATTAGAGAAATCTATATTTCCCTTGACCATCCAAATCTGATAGTTGTTGATAAGGAAAATGGTGGAAAGGCAGACGCCCTTAACTGTGGAATAAACGTTTCTTCCTACCCGCTATTCTGCTCTATCGATGCAGACTCAATCCTTGAGGAATCGGCACTGCTCAGGGCATCAAGGCTCTTTGTTGAGGACAGATACATAATTGCAACGGGTGGATCTGTTAGGGTTCTCAACGGAAGCGTGGTAAGCGGTGGAAAGGTAATTGAAATCAGGGCGCCTAAAAAGTGGATAGAGACCTTTCAGGTAATTGAGTATGTCAGAGGGTTTCTTACGGGAAGGACTGCCTGGAATCTCTTTAACAGCCTTCTGATAATATCCGGTGCTTTCGGCATCTTCAGAAAGGATATGGTTCTTGATATTGGTGGATACAGGAAAACAGTGGGGGAGGACATGGATCTGGTAGTCAGACTCCATAAACACTGTCTTGAGAAAAGAATACCATACCGAATTGTATTCCTTCCAGATCCTATCTGCTGGACTCAGGTTCCAACAGACCTCCAGTCTCTTCTTAGGCAGAGAAACCGCTGGCACCGCGGACTGATTGACAGCCTGTGGCACAGCAAGGAGATGTTCTTAAGGCCGAAGTACAGGTGGATAGGCCTCTTTGGCTTTCCCTATTTCTTCTTTGTTGAGTTTCTTGCCCCAACTGTTGAGTTTGTAGGATACCTTTCAGTAATCATCTTTTACCTGACCGGTTTCCTTGCCAGAGATTTTGCTCTCCTGTTCTTCCTTATAGCTTTTCTCTGGGGTGTAATGATAAGCATCGGATCCATCCTCCTTGATAACCTCATGTACAGGCGCTATGGTAGACTGAGGGACATTGTAAAGCTCATGTTCTTCAGTCTTTTTGAGATCTTTGGCTACAGACAGCTTATTGTTATGGAAAGGTTTGTCGCAACCTTCCAGTTCTGGTATCGATCCTGGGGCAAGCCAAAGAGGAAAAATCTGGATAAAATTACAATTAGAAGTGAAGAAATAAAAAAGTAGTATGCTGGCGAGAGCGCTAAGGGTGATCTTTCTGCTGGTGTTTGCAGGCTATGTAATCAGTCTGGGCTCTGTTTATTTTGGATACATTGAACCCTACCTTTTTCCCCTCAGGTTTATACAGGGAGAGGCGAGGTACCTGACGGAGAATATAATTATAGGACCCTATCCCCACAGGAAGGATTTTGAAAAGCTTATAAATGTTAGTAAGGTTACAGTGATTGTGTCTCTCCTTAATCCTTCCCTCC
>JALTVH010000195.1 GCA_027049085.1 Aquificaceae bacterium
CGGTGAGAGAGTGGAACCAGACCCATACAGAGGGGTAAGGACGGTTAGGGTAGACTGGATGGACAGGTTTAAAACTGCCCAGTATTTACCAAGAACCTCTCTGACCGAAAGGAGCCTTGACGCTATTGTAATTGCGACAAAGAATATACACTGCGGTGTTCTCGCAGAGCTGTGCTGGAGCGATGACCCCGATTACACAACTGGATATGTCGCATCACAGGTTCTCGGATACGTGAGAATCCACCCTCTTAAAGAAAAAGGAACACCTATAGGCGGGAGGGTCTATTTTATTTCTGGGAAAAAGGTTGAGGAAATTACAGGATGCCTGGAAGGAAAGCCTGTCCTTGTAAGATCTCTCCATCTGTGATCCTCACACTTCTCCTGATCCTCACAGGACCGATCATTCTTGTGGGAATTCCACTGAAACTTGCCTTCACACCCTGGTTTGTAAAGTTTGAATACCTCAACAGAGATATCCCGCCTGACCCTTATGGTCTTGATCTGAAAACTCGTCTTGAGCTTGCCCTGCTCGGTCTTGAGGCAGTCACGAGCGATGGAGGAATGGAAAAGTTCAAAAAAGCACGGCTACCGGAGGGAAAGAAGGCCTTTAACAGCAGGGAAATAAAACACATGGAAGATGTCAAAAAGGTTCTTACCCTGTTTAACAGTGCTTTTTACTTGTCAGTCGCACTCTGGTTGGTGGGCTTAATAGCTCACAGGAACCTCCGCTGGACTGGGAAGGTTCTTGTGGGATCATCCCTTTTGACCCTTCTGATAGCCTCCTTCAGTCTTGGTATATCCCTTTACGATTACGATCTTGCCTTTGAGGTTTTCCATAATTACGTCTTTGATCCCTACTCCTGGCGTTTTAGTTATAGCGACACCTTACTGAGGGTTTACCCTATGAAATTCTGGTTTGAGGCAACCTTTTTTGTCCTTTCTTTCAGTGCATTGCTGACCCTTTCTGCTCTTGCCGGCGGAACTTATCTTGTCAAATGTAGGAAATTGTCTTGAGATAGGACTTTATCTGCTGCTCATCCGCTTTCAATTCAGCAACGGTTCTCTTTTCCTCACCCTCTCCTTCACCCTCTTCTGGTGGGCTTTCCCTGACCTCTTCTATCAACCTGTAGTCATGTATAACGCCCGCTTTTGCAAGATTGTTAAGAGCTGTCACAACCTTCTCAATATCAAGGCCTGTCTCAAGGGCTGCAGTTGAAAGGTCAAAGATTACCTTTGGCGCCTCACCATAAGTTTCTTCTACAGCACCCTCCCTTATTTTGTCTATTATGTAATTTCCCATCACTATCATGAGCTTGGAATTAATTGCATTGATAAGTCTCCTGTTCAGGTTGTAAATTCTTTTCGTTAGTATCCCTATCAGAAAAGATGAAATCTCCGGAATTCCGGATATTACCTCAAGAAACTCATTCCTATCAAAGCTTATGGCCTTGAGATCGGACACTGCCCTCACCGTTGCGGTTCTCTCAATTCCCATAAAGACACCCATCTCGCCGAGAATGGAACCAGGTCCAGCGGTGCCTATAAGAACATCGTTACCCATAGGATCCTTTTTTGTTACGTTAACAAAACCCTTTTCAATTATGTAGATTTTGTCGGATTCCTGTCCTTCTTCCATCAGGATATCACCGAGTTTGAAATTTTCTTCCTTACCCCTGTTTTTTAAAAGAGCTACAAGTTCTTCTGAAAGTTTTGTTGGCTCCATGGTTCCCTCCTTAATTTCAGTTTATAATAATTTCATCGCCATCGCTTAAAATTTTTACATAAGGTAGAAGATCCTTCATCTCTTCCTTTATTTCTTCCAGGGAGTTAGGTTTCAAGTGCATTACGTAAAGGTCAACATCGGTTCTGTTGAGATTTTCAAGCTCTCCCTTTAGAGTCTTTGGAGTGTGGTGTTTGCTAACTTCTGCAAGATTGTGCATGTAACTTGGAAAGGAAACCTCTGTTATCAGAGCTTTTATTTCCCTGTCTCCGTTAAGTTTTTCCCATATAAGAGGGTTTTTATAGGTGTCACCTGTAAAGAGAAAGCCTTTTCCATCTTTTTTTATTATGTAACTCAGAGTTGGAACTGTGTGGTTACTCGGAAAAACCTCAATCTCAAAGCCATTGAGTTCCATTGAATCTCTCTCCCTCAATTCTCTATACACAACTGCAAAATCTCCCGAATTTATCAGCCTTATGGAGCTAAATTCAGGCCAGATATTCCAGTTCATAACGTAATCCTTCACCGCATCAAGGGTTTCACGGTGTCCAATTATCTCCAAGGGCTGTTCTCTGTATTTGTAGGTGTAGTCTATCAGGAAGGGTATATCAACTATGTGGTCGAGGTGAGCGTGGGTTAGCAGGACGTGGTTGATCTTGAGACAATCCTCACCAAGGCTCCTCATAATATTTCCGGCGTCTATTATAATGTCCTCCGAAATTTGCAAACAGGTGGTTCCAAAATCCCTGTACCTTCCTCCGTAAGATCCAAGAATCTTCACAACCATCACTTCTCCCTCGCTATATAGACCCCCTTCCACTCCTTTGGTGGGTTCTCGATCATTTCCTTGCATCTCTTTACAAAGACACCACTTGTCTTATCACCAAACCTGATGCTGACCTCTTCAAACATGAGCATCGCTCCCTCAAAGTTACCCCTTAAATATTCTTCAAGAGCTTTCTCAAAGGCAAGGGATAATTCCCTGTTCCTCTCGCTGTCTTCAAGAAGTTCATAGATAGGAACAGGTTCTCTCTTTCCCTTTACCACCACTACATCAAGCTTCCTCGTCAGAAACCTCCCCTCAAGTTTTTCTTTCGTAAATTGACTAATAATTATATCCGTTTTATAGACCTTGTTAAGTCCTTCAAGCCTTGAAGCGAGGTTCACGGTGTCGCCTATTGCAGTATAGTCAAAGCGCAGGCTTGAACCCATGTTTCCAACGACAGCTTCACCCGTGTTTATACCCACCCCTATCCTTATATCAACTCCGAAGTCCCTTGAGAAAACGGCGTTCATCTCTTTTGTTTTCCTAACCATTTCAAGGGCTGACTCGCAGGCTCTGTCGGCATGTCTGTCAATATCAACGGGAGCGTTAAAAACTGCCATGATGGCGTCACCGATGTATTTATCAAGCATCCCCCCGTTTTTCAGGATTATTTCCGTCATTGGATCAAGAAACTCATTTAGGAGGTTAACAAGGTCTTCAGGATTCAGGCTTTCAGAGATAGAGGTAAAGCCTCTGATATCAGAAAATAGAACTGTTATAAGCCTTTTCTCCCCTCCCAGCGTTAGTCTGTGAGGGTCCCTTGTAATGAGCTCAAGGATCTGTGGAGAAACATAGCTGGAAAAGGCTCTCCTCAGCTCCCTGACACTCCTCTCAGCCGTAAATACCCTTATTCCTTCCTGCGACATAACTGTAAGAACCATTGCTGAAAAAGGGTAGAAGAAGTTTATCTCAAGGGACAAAAGGGAGAAAAGCAAGTACGAGCCAAGGGGGAAACCCACAAGCAAAAGTCCGTAAAGGAAGATCCTTCTGTAGAAGTTCCTGTAGAGGGATATTAGAAATGGCAGGAGGGAAAGAGAAATTATGGCAAGGAGGTCCAGGGAGACAAAGTGATAGATGAAGTGGTCCTCAATAAAGTTGGAGAAGGTAAAGAGATGGAGGAAAACTCCCGGTGTGACGGGGTCCATCGGTGTTGGCCTGACATCGTATATACCGATTTCGGTTGCTCCTACAAAGACAGCTCTATCTTTGAAAAATTCCTTTTTTATCCTGCCCTCAATAACATCTACTGCTGGAATAACCCTTACAGTGGGGATGTCGTAAAAGTTTATCTTGTGAAAGCGACCCTGATAGACCGGGGTCCTTTTTCTTTCAAAAACAAGTTTTTCTATCCCTCTGGGGGAAAGCACCATCTCAATGTCCTTTCCCTTATAAAACCTCAGTGCTTGAAGGGCAAGGGGGAGGTAAACAGATCCTTTGTAGAGGTGAGCAAGGGTGTAATTTCTGTAAACCGCATCCGGGTCTGGCTCGGCATTCAGGTAGCCCGTAGCAAGGGCAACTTCAAGGAGTTCAGGAATGCTTATCTCAACAAAGGGAATATCAAGGAGACCTACGGTGTTTCCCCTGAGTTTATATCTGAGAAACTCACTGTCCTGAAGAAGGGACATGGCGTACTCTCCGGGCTCCTGGGAGGCGTTGAACCTGAAGAAAAAACCAAGGATAACGTTCCCTGCACTTTCAATAGCTTCCCTCAGCCTCTGATCGCTTTCGGGATTTTCCCTTTCTGAAAAGACAATATCAAGGGCGACCACCTTTGCCTGAGAAAGGTTTTCAACGAGCCTTGCGATTACCTTTCTGCTCCAGGGCCAGCGACCGATCTCGTTAACAGACCTCTCATCAATTGCCACAAGAACAGCCCTGTCAGTTAGCTCAGGTGATAACCCCAGCCAGCTCCTGACAAGGAATTTGGTGTCTTCAATCCTGAGGGAAAACCTCTCAATTATAGCCGGCTTCAGGAGGTAAAGGAATAGAACAGATAAGGTAACAGTAAGAAGAGCGATTATCCTTATTCTCACACTATTGTTTTAAATTATATTTCCATGTCTCCTTTGGAAAAAGTGAATAATACCCTTTGCGAACTTATAAGTATCAATAGCACCTCTGGAAAAGAGAAGGATATCATCCTCTGGCTTGAAAATTTTTTTAAGAGAGTAGGTATACAAGTTAAGAGACAGAGGGTTTCAAAGGAAAGATACAACCTGATCCATGAAGGTGAGAGAGATTTCCTCCTCTCCTGTCACGTTGATACTGTCCCACCTGCAGGGATGAAGGATGCATTCAAACCAAAGTTAAAAAATGGAAAGCTTTACGGGCGGGGCGCAAGCGACGTTAAGGGTCCCCTTGCAAGCTTCCTGGTGGCTGTGGAAGATTATGTTAAAAAACATAGGAGTTCCCGTCTTCCCCTTTCCTTTGCCCTGGTGGTTGACGAAGAAAACAACTCAGCCCTGGGATCGGAGATATCCTCTGAATTCTTTGCGGGAAAAGTCAAAGGATGCCTTGTTCTTGAACCGACCTATGGACAGTTTTGCACCGCTCAGATGGGAAGTCTTGAATTTTCTGTTACTGTAAAGGGAGGCGGTGCCCATGCCTCAGAATTTGAAAAGGTTCCCAACCCTGTTAGGACCCTAATGGAAATCATCACCAGGCTGGAGATGAACCTTTCACGGAAGGTCAACATCCTCATGATCCGAGGTGGGAGAGGAATATATGCGGTTCCCGATACCTGTACTGCTCTCCTTGAGATCAAGATTTACCAGGGGGAAGAGTGGTATGAAATCTTTAAAAAAGTCAGAGAATGTACCGCAGCACCCCAGGGAAAGTTGAAAATTGAAGTTGAGCTTGAGGATGCTGAAAACTACATTGACTTTGAATCAGAGAAAGAGGCAGAGTGGCTTGCAAAAGTCTACAGGGAAAGTACGGGATCAGAACCCTCTTTTGGCACAATGCCTTCATGGACAGATGGGGCTAATTACTACAGAAGGGGGATAAAACCAGTTATCTATGGTGAATCCAACCTCCAGATCAGCCATACAAAGGAGGAGCACATTGAAGGTGAAAGCCTCCAAAAGATGGTAAATTTTTTCAGAGAGCTCCTGGAAAGGCTAAAATGAGGCTTCTTATAAAGATAGGATCCAATCTGATCCAGACGGAAGAAGGTGACATTGATCTGTCCTTTATCTCAAGTCTTGCAAGGGGAATAAAGAGATTGAGGAACCTTGGTGATGAGGTTATCCTTGTTTCCTCAGGAGCGGTTCTTTGCGGTGCCAAAACCCTTGGCATAAAAAAACCTACTGACCTCCGGTCAAGACAAGCTCTTGCAGGCATAGGGCAGGCATACCTGATGCACCTTTACGACAGCATCTTCTCAAATTACGGTATAAGAGTTGGTCAGGTCCTCCTCACCAGCGATGTCTTTATGAAAGGCAATGAGGACAGGTTTGAGAATGCAAAGCAGACCATAGAAAAGATGCTTGACCTCGGGGTTGTGCCCGTTATAAACGAGAACGACACGGTAGCTGTCAGTGAGCTGATATTTGGGGACAACGATTTCCTGTCTGCCTATGTCGGATACATGCTTGATGTTGACCTGCTCGTTATCCTATCTTCCGCAGGGGGATTAAGAGACGATGAGGGAAAGATAATCCCTGAGGTTGCCGACATTGAATCCGCTTTTGGCTTGGTAAAGGGAACAGGAACGGAGTTCGGCAGCGGTGGAATGAGAAGTAAGCTTGAGGCTACCCGTCTTGTTACATCAATTGGGATCCCTGTGATCATCACGAGCAAAAAGGATGACTTCCTGGAAGTTCGGCAATTAAAAACAAGAGGCACCCTCTTCAGACCAACGAAAAGAAGGATAAGGGAAAAGCACAAAACCATTGCTATGATTGAGGAGTCAAAGGGAATCATCTATGTTGACGAGGGGGCTGTAAAGGCTCTTAAGGAAGGGAGGAGCCTTCTGCCCGCAGGTGTTATAGGAGTTGAAGGAAACTTCGCCAGGGGCGACACGGTTACAGTTGCAGGGAGGGGCGGAATTCCAATAGGAAAAGGGAGAACTAACCTTTCAAGTGAGGAAATCAACGAGGTCAAGGGAAGGAAAACCAACGAAGTTAAGAATATCCTGAAGGATGCCAAAGAAGAGGTCATTCACAGAGATAACCTTGTCATATTCCTTTGATCATGTTAAGGGCAACGTAGTAGTATAGTATTCCTATATACTCTCTCAGAGCTATCGTTGAATCCTTCAGGGTTGTATATTTAGGAAAGTAGCTGTATAGGTTGTATACCCCCTCATACCTGATGTCTACTGGATATGGTATCACCTCAAATCCGAATTCTCTGAAGGTTCTTACAGCCCTTCGCATGTGGAATCCGGAAGTGACCAAAAGGATCCTCTTACAGTTTATCTGCCTGCATATTTCCTGGACATAGATAGCGTTCTCCATAGTATCCCTGCTCTTTGTGTCAGCATATATAAAGCGCTCGTCAACACCGAACTCCATCAGCAGGTTTTTCATGATCAGAGATTCCGGTGTGAGGCCTGTGCTTGCACCGCCTGAAAGCACAATAGGTACGCTTAATTCCTTGTAGAGTAGAAACCCTTCGATTACCCTCTTAAAAGAGGATCCTTTAAGCTCTCTGTTATTGTAGGTCCCGCCCCCCAGAACAACTATAACATCCGCCTGAACACTTTCCGGTTTCCTGTAGGCAAAGTCAAGAGGCCTGTATAGAAAGTCTTTTACAGGCTCAATAGATATTGCGTAAAGGAGTATAGCTGTTGCAAAGGAAAGTCGAGAGGCAAGGCGCTCCCTGCCTTTGGTCAGGTAAGAGATGAACAGGAGAACAAGAATAATGAGACCAGGCGGGAGAATAAAGTAACTGATCAGCTTCTTTAGGAAGAACAACCCCCTACCTCTTCTCCCGGACAGCTATTATAACGTTATCCACACCTGCCTTCTTGGCAGCATCCATAACATAAACAACAAACTTGTGCCTGGAATCTTCGTCTGCCTCAACTATTACGTAGGAAGGTTTTCTTTTCTTTAGGAAGCTCTCTATCCTTCCTATGTCGGTTGGTTTGCCCTCCATATAAAGGGCACCCTGTCTCGTGACCTGAATTCGCACCGCAACTATCCTCTGCTTCTCGGCCCTCTCTGCCTGAGGAAGCTTTACAGCTATGAAGGTTAACGGAGCCTGGAAAGCAAGGACTCCAAGAAAGAGAAATACTGCAAGGAGAACGTCCACAAGGGGAACAACGTCTATGTATGCTCTTTCATCTCCACCAACCCTCAGCCTTCTCCTTAGATTCATTATTCACTCCAGCAGGGAAAGGATCTCCCTTGCTTCCCTCTCAATCTTATCTATCACATCGTTACCCATCCCCCTGAATACCCAGTAGGCAAAGAGAGCTGGGATCGCAACTATGAGACCTGTTGCTGCAGCCGTCAGAGCCTCACCTATCCCTCCCGCAAGGAGCCTCATTGCCTCGTCGGTCTGAACAGAAGCAAAGGCTGAAAAAACCTTAATGAGTCCTGTGATTGTCCCGAAAAGCCCAAGGAGAGGTGCTATGGAGGCAATAGCAGAAAGAAGGAGGAGATTCTTTTCCACCTGGGGAATGATGGAGGTAAGTTCGGACTCAAAGACACTGCTTAGCTGGTTTCGGTTTCTGTTTCCTGAAAGGTACTCTTCAAAAACTCTGACCAGTCCCCTTGAAAAGGCATCCTTATTGAGGGATGCCACCTTCATTGCACCATCAACATCGAGCTTCTGGAGAAGGAGTTTTATCTCACTGAGATTTGAAGGCAGAAAGGATGACAGCCTGAGGTTAACGATTCTCTCAATGATGAGAACCCACGAGATGACAGAAAGGATGATAAGGGGGTACATCACGATTCCGCCTTTTCTGATGAGCTCAAAGATCTGATCGATTCCCATAGCTCCCTCCATCACTTCTTGCAGGCTGGAAGTTTGCTACTCAAGATTTTAACCTTTTTACGCTCCCTCTTGGTGAGTGAACTTCTGTCAAGCTTCGCAAGGAGGCAGGATGCATCCCTCCTGGCTTTTAATTTGACCAGTATATCAACTGCCTCAAAGATGCTGTCATTGTAGTAGGGCTGAATCCCCTCCGAGGACATGATTACCTCAACGAAGTATTCCAGAGCCTTTCTCCTGTCCTTTTTCTTAACCCTCTTGCCAAGAAGGTAGAGAGCCTGAGCCCTAACCCTCTTATCTGCGCTTCTTGAGGCAATTTTGAGATACCTGGTTCCCTTGGTTTTGTGATAGAGCTTGAGAGCATAAAAGGAGAGATCGTCATCCCCCGGGTTCTGTTTATAAAGCCCATCAAAGAGGCTCACCGCTTTATCAAGGTTCTCTTTGATGTATATATCAAGGGCTTTCTTCTTATCGCTGTAATCACCCTTTACCAGAAAGTCAGCCAGCTTTTCGTACTCCTTCCTCTCAACAAAGAGTCCCATAAGCATTCCCGTAGCCCTTTCCTTCACCTCTCCCTTCCCTATTCTGATCACATCCCTGAGCATTGTTTCCTTCTTTGCAGGGTCTTCTTCTATTTCCGCAAGCTTGAGGAGAGCCCTTGCCCTGTAAGGTTCAATCTCCATCAGATTGTAGAGGATTTCCTTTGCCTGTGACCTGTTTCCTCTTTTGATCTCAAGAACCGCAAGCTGATACCTGAGATCATTGATCATTGGCGAATCGGGAAACTTCCGGCTGAATTCTCCAAGAAGCTGTTCAAGGTCCTGGCTTGGACTCTGGAGTTCGATCTGGGCAAGGGCAAGAACTGCGTCCTGAGCCTCGGGATCGTCTTTGTGATCCGCGAGGATCCTTTTGTAAATCGCCCTTGCCTTATCGTAACGGTTCATGTTGTAGTAGGAATCACCGATCCTGAGCAGTGCCCTTACACCGAGCTCCTCATCACCTTTAAGAGCCTCAAAGTACCCGATTGCCTTATCGTATTTGCCCTCAATAAAGTAGCTCATGCCCAGCAGGTAAAGTTCCGTTGGATAATCTCCTTTTATAAACTTTCGGGCAAGGATTCCGTCACCCATTGAAATGGCAGCCTTAGCCTTAAGGATCCGCGACTTCAGATCATCATTGCTTTTAAGGAGGTTTATCACTTTTCTGTAACTCCCCGCATTGTACATGGCAAGAGCCTTGTGGTATGGATCCGAAAAATGCTGAAAGGCTGACTTCCAGTCTTCTCTCTTGAAGAAAACCCAGCCTTTATATTCCCTGTAAAGGTCGGGAAACTTATCCCTGACCTCACTGAGAACCCTATCTATCCCTTCCCAGTCTTCGCTCCAGTAAAGGACCTCAAGAGCCCAGAGGTAATCTTCCTTGTTCTTTTTTTCAGATCTTTCAAGGACAGACTTTGCAAGGCTATAGTTCTCAGCCCTTACTGCCGACCAGACCGCCCTCAGGCTGTCTCCCGCCTCTAAAAAATCCCTGAAGGCGAGCTCGTAATTACCCTCGTTGTAGGAGTGAACCGCACTAAACCTCAGTATATCCCTGCGACCTGTTAGCCTGTAGGCTATCCGGGAAAAGAGTACATCACCCGCCGAAAGCAAATAGTGTAGGTTCTCCGCAAGCTCTGTGTTGAGTGTTTCAAGGAAAGAAGCCTTCCTGTAAGCTTCTCTCTTGTTTCCGTCCTTGAGGGCAATGACGCCAAGGTAATAGATCGCCACATCCCTGAACCTGCTCCTTGAACCCGAGTATTTGCTAAAGATCCTTTTTGCTTCCAGAAGTTTTCCCTGTCTGATCAGAAGTATTCCTTTTCTCAGGGCGGTGCTGTCAGGATAGGAGTCATTGACCCTCCCGCTGATAAAGTCTCCTATGTATAGACAGTAATCCTTAAAAACCGTTCCCTCACAGGATGGTGCCTGAGGAATATCTCCATTCCTGATTTCTGCAACTTTCTGCCAGAACTCAGACTCTATCTCCTGAGGAAAATTCCCCCTCAGGTCAAAGTGCAGTGCATAGTAAGACTCACAGGCAGGTCTCCTGTACTCATGGGGAGCCTGGCAGGACTCTTCAAAGAACTTCAGAGCCTTTTCCTTTTGTCCTTCATCGCTGTAAATAAGCCCGAGCATATACTGGGCAGGACCGATATAAACAGCCTTGGGTATGGAAAGGACATCCAGAAACCTGCTCTCTGCTTTCCTGATATCTCCTTTCAGGTAATACCTCACCCCTGCTCTGAACTTTACCCTGTCTTTGGGCTCACCGCATCCTGATCCCGATTTGGGGGGAACCACATTTGCAGGCTCAATGGCATATGGTGGCTCAAGTATTTCTGATGAGAGATCGAGGGGCTCGGCCTTTCCCTCCACTGTCAGCTTTTCAGGGGGCATGAGCCTTGGTTTTTCCTCGAGGATCTTCCCAACCACCCTGACTTTGAGGCTGAACTTTTCCTTTAGGGACTCATCGGCAACGGTGAGTCCTGCAATAAAAAGGACCAGCAGGAAGGTCTTAGAGAGCTTCATGAGCCTCAACGTACAGGTCCCCTAAGTGACATGTTATGTTTAACCTTTGCAGAACATTTCTGCTCTCCTCAAAATATACCACAGAGTAGGAAGCGTTATCACAACCAAAGGACCAGAAGAGGGAAAGATCAATACCCAGAACGTGGCAAAGGATACACCTTATTGGAACAGTATGGGAAACAACCACCACCGTTTCCCTTTCATGCTTTCTTCTAATCTCTTCAAGGAAATCTGAAACGCGGTTGTAAACGTCCCTCAGGGACTCACCTCCTTCAAAAGTTGCCTCATGGGGCTTCTTCATCCATACTTCAAATTCATCAGGGAATTTTTCCTTTACCTCATCAACAAGCATTCCAGACCAGTGTCCGTGGTCTATCTCAATAACTCTCCTTTCTTCCACAAGGGGAACACCAAGCTTTGAAGAAATGATTTGGGCTGTCTTCTTTGTCCTTGTAAGCGGAGAGCTATAAATGACCTTCGGGCTTTCTTCCTCAAGAGCCCCTGCTACAGCCTCGGCCTGCTTAATTCCCCTCTCAGTTAAGCCCGGATCAAGTAAGCCCTGATACCGACCAACGGGATTCCACTCGCTCTCTGCATGCCTCACTATTATTAACTTCAAGCGATCTGCCCCATCTTTCTGGCGATCTCTCTGAGTCTTGCTATTCTCTTTTCTGTGGAAGGGTGGGTTGAGAAAAGCTCCATGAGGCCCTCTCCCTTGAGGGGATTCTCTATGAAGAGGTGGGCTGTACCTTCGTTGACCTGGGCGGGAACCCTGGTCACGTAATTGTGGATCTTTTCAAGGGCACTGGCAAGGGCAAGAGGTGTTCCAGAGATATAGGCTCCGGTTTCATCAGCAAGATACTCCCTTGACCTTGATATAGCCATCTGGATTATGGCAGCTATGATGGGTGTGATGATGATGAGAAGAAGGCTTCCAACAATGGAAAGGGGATTATTGTTCCCATTATCCCTTCCCCAGCCGAAGATAAGAGCCCACTGAAGCCAGTGAACTATCATTGAGATGGCACCAGCAATGGTAGCGGCAATTGATGCTATAAGCACGTCCCTGTTTTTTATATGGGCAAGCTCGTGGGCAAGAACGCCTCTGAGTTCTTCTTCGTTGAGTATCTCGAGGATTCCTCTTGTAACTGCAACTGCAGAGCTTCCCGGTCCTCTTCCTGTGGCGAAGGCGTTGGGCTGTTCCATGGGAACCAGATAGATCCGTGGCTTGGGAATGTTTGCCCTCCTTGCAAGGTCATCAACCATCTGGTGAAGCCAGGGAGCCTCTTCGTAGGAGATTTCCTTTGCCCTGTACATGGTCAGGACGATCTTGTCCGAAAACCAGTAGGACATGAAATTCATAACAGCGGCGATGATAAAGGCTATGACAAGACCTGCTTTGCCTCCTATTGCGCTTCCTATAAAGAGAAGTATCCCTGTCAGCAGTCCCAGAAGAATAACGGTCCTCAACATATATGCCATAGCCTTTTCCTCCTTCCGTTGTAAAATCTTCTCCGAATTCTTATATTTATCAAGAGCGAGAGCCAAAGTCAAGTGAAAATGATTCAAGAAACTTCTGCAGAAGAAAGAATTGACCTGGGAAACTTTGATGAACGTTTTTATGCCATCGTAGGAAGGGGAGACGAAAACGTCAGGTTCTTTACCAAGGTTTTTGACGTCAGGATAGTACCACGTGGAACCCAGCTCATAGTCAAGGGCGAAGCCGGGAAGGTTTCTACCTTTCTGTCCTTTATAAACGTTCTCCTCAGGAGAATGGAGCATGAGAAATTATCAGCCAAGGAAGTGAGAGAATATGCAAAGGATTTCCTCAATACCCTTGAAGGCAATGGCGATATGAGGGAAGAGGCGATCTTCATTACCCACAGGAGAAAGCCCATCCTTCCCAAAACTTCAAACCAGAAAAGGTACGTCAATGCTATAAGGGAAAACGATATAGTCTTTGGCATAGGTCCCGCGGGAACGGGAAAGACCTATCTGGCTATGGCGATGGCCCTTTCCCACCTCAAGGACCAGAAGGTAAATAAGATAATACTTACAAGGCCTGCAGTAGAGGCCGGCGAGAAGCTTGGATTCCTTCCGGGAACCATAGCGGAAAAGGTCGACCCCTATCTGAGGCCCCTGTACGACGCCCTTTACGA
>JALTVH010000196.1 GCA_027049085.1 Aquificaceae bacterium
TCTACACCGAGGCTCCGGGCCTTTCTGCTGAAGAAGTTGAGACTCTGATCACCATCCCCGTTGAGTCAGTAATGAACGGCCTTAAGGACGTCGTTCTTGTGAGAAGTGTCTCAATACCTGCCCTCTCATACGTCTCTGTTTATTTCAAGGACGGTACTGACATCTACTTTGCCAGAAGGCTGGTAATGGAAAAGCTTCCCGACGCCAGAGAACGAGTGCCAGAGGGCTTCAACCCCGTGATGGGACCCAACGCCACGGGTCTTGGAAACGCTCTCCTTTATGTGCTCAAGGACGAAAGTGGAAAGTATACCAACCAGGAGCTCAAATCCATTTTCCAGCAGTGGCTTGCACGTCCGCTCATCATGAGCGTGGGCGGGGTGGAGGAAATCGTTCAGTTTGGACCGGAGCTGGCTTACCTTATCGTTCCTGACTTTGAAAAGTTCCTCGCCTACGGAATCACCCTTGAGGAGTTCCTTGGAGCCCTTGAAAAGAACAATCTCCTTGTCGGCGGTGGCTTCTTCCAGTCTGCGGAAGGAGACCTTGTTGTCAGAGGACTTGGAAGGGTTTACTCGGTGGAAGACATCCTCAGGATACCTGTGAAGGTTGATGAAGAGAGGGGAATCAGCGTTTATGTAAGGGACGTTGCAAGGGTAATTAAGGGTGAGGTTCCCAACAGGAGGGGAGCCTTCACCATGAACGGGGAAGAGGTTCAGGGGAATATTGTTGTTAAAAGGATCTACGAAAATACCAAAGAGGTTGTAGATAAGGTAAAGAAGAAGCTTGAGGAAATCCAGAAGATCCTCCCCAGCGGTGTTAAGATACAGCACCTCTATGACCAGGCTTACCTGACCGAAAAGGCGGTCTTCACCGTTGAAAAGGCACTCCTTGAGGGAATTATCCTCGTTTCAATAGCCATGATCCTCTTTCTCGGCAACGTGAGGGCTTCCATACTCGTTATTTCTTCCATCCCGCTCACCCTGCTGATCGCCTTCATCGTTATGAAACATTACGGAATCAGCGGAAACCTCATGTCCCTCGGTGGTCTTGCCATAGGTCTTGGACTCTTTGCGGATGCGACTGTCGTTGTGGTTGAAAATATTTACAGGCACCTGAGTGAAAGAAAGGATGGTTCCAAGTTTGCGATCGTTCTTGACTCTATCAAAGAGGTCTGGAGGCCTGTCTTCTTTGCAATTCTTATAATCGCTATCGTCTTCACGCCGATCTTCAGCTTTGAATCGGTTGAAGGCAAATACTTCAAGCCCCTTGCCCTGACCATAATCTTTGCTCTGATGGCTTCTCTGATAGTTGCCTTTGTATTTATACCTGCCCTTTCCTATTACATTCTCAAGGGCGGAAAGGAAGAAGACAGCTGGCTCATGAAAAAGATAAAGGCTGTTTACGTCAGGGTTCTTGACAGAAGCTTTGCCATAAGGCCCCTTCTGGTAGGCGGTGCGGTAATCCTTTTTGCGGGGAGTCTCTTTTTACTTTCACGGGTCGGTACGGAATTTGCTCCCGAGCTTGAGGAAGGCGCAGTTATCGTTAAGGCTTTTCTTGACCCTAACGTTTCCCTGGAAGAGGGCAAGAGGATCGCTATGGCAATGGAAAAGGAAGCCCTTAAGTTTCCTGAAGTTATCAGGACCTATTCAACAATAGGAAGGGCAGAAAAGGGAGAGGCAGCGGATGTCAACTACATAGAAACCTGGATCATCCTCAAGCCCCAGAGTGAGTGGAAGACTTTTAAAACAAGGGAGGAATTCAACCAGATCCTCAGGGAAAGGCTTGAGTGGCTTCCCGCATCTATCGGCTTCACCCAGCCCATAAAGATGAGGGTAGATGAGCTACTCTCAGGTGTAAGGGCAGACATCGCTATCAAGATCTTCGGTCAGGATCCACAGCTCCTTAACGAGCTGGCGGACAGGGTAACCGAGATTACAAAAAAGGTCAGAGGCGCTGTTGACGTTCAGAAGGAGATCCAGGCTGGAAGGCTACAGCTTAGAGTTTATCCAAAGTGGGAAACCCTTGAGAGGTTCGGGATCTCTGTTGAAGAGGTCCTTGATGTAGTTCGCTATAGCCTCGGCGGTGATGAGGTCGGCGTTCTTCAGAAAGAGACCTTCCTCTTTCCGATTGTCCTGACTCTTCCTGACAGCTTCAAAGGGGATCTGAGCAGGCTCAAGAGCATTCCCCTCTTTGAAAGGGATGGAAGGCTTCTAACCTTCGGCGACGTTGCAGAGATCAAAGTTGAGCCGGGTCTCTTTGTAATAAGGCGTGAAAACAATATCAGGTTTTCCCTTGTCATGACCAACGTTGAAGGAAGAGATATGGGATCCTTTGTTAAGGAACTTCAGGAAAGGATCAATCAGGAGATCAAGCTCCCAAAGGGCTACTTTATCACCTTCGGCGGGCAGTTTGAGAACCAGCAGAGGGCAATGAAGAGGCTCTCTATCGTCGTTCCCATCTCAATTCTTCTAATCTTTCTCCTTCTTTATCTGAACTACAACTCAGTTAGAGATGCCCTCCTCATAATGCTTAACGTTCCCTTTGCAACCATCGGCGGAATAATAGCCCTTTACATCTCGGGCTTTAACCTTTCGGTTCCCTCAGCTATAGGCTTTATTGCAGTTTTCGGTATAGCCACTCTCAACGGTGTGGTTCTTGTCTCCTACATCAGGAAGCTCCTTGAGGATGGCTACGAGATAACCGAGGCGGTCAAAAAAGCCGCTATGCTCAGAATACGCCCAATACTTATTACAGCAACCGCAGCTTCGCTGGGACTTGTGCCCATGCTCCTCACCTCGGACATCGGCTCAGAAGTCCAGAAACCCTTGGCAACGGTCGTTGTGGGCGGAATCTTTACATCAACACTCCTGACACTCATAATCCTTCCTTCCGTATATGAGATCGTTTACAGGAGGTTCAGCCGTGAA
>JALTVH010000197.1 GCA_027049085.1 Aquificaceae bacterium
ACCGCGTTGGTCAGAAGTCTTTCTGGTTCGTTAGCATCAAAGGGATATAAAGAGGTTCCAAAGGAAAAGGTGACATACATCTCGCTTGAATTGACAACAAGGGGCTCCATAAAGACCTTTATTACCCTTTTTGTTATAAGGTTTAGAGATTTCTGGGCATCGTTAGAGGTCAGGACTATAGCAAATTCAT
Source organism: Aquificaceae bacterium (assembly GCA_027049085.1). Taxonomy (GTDB): domain Bacteria; phylum Aquificota; class Aquificia; order Aquificales; family Aquificaceae; genus Hydrogenivirga. The sequence continues at coordinate 191 of JALTVH010000197.1, forward strand.
CTCCGCCTATCCTTGCAAGGAAGTCAGTGCTTCTTACAACGGTTTTTAATCGTTCCGACACAGCCCTTAAGATCAGATCCCCATAATTGTGACCCATGGCTTCGTTAATTTCGGTAAAGTGGTCTATGTCAAAAACGATCAGTCCAACTTCTCTTTTGGCGGTTTCAGCGTTGCTTATAACCTCCCTGAGCCTGTTACTGAAGTAGGTTCTGTTAGGTAGTGAGGTTAGTTCGTCAAAGAATTTGAGGTGGGTTATCTCCCTCTCTGTGGATATCCACTTTAGCCCAAAGGAGAGGTCATGAGCGATCTCAGAGAGAAGTCCTGCTTCTTCCTTTGTAAAGCTCTCTTTACCCTCCTTTGCGATGACCATATAATAGGTTTCTCTAATGTGGCTTTGGCCGTTAATTTTTAGACAAACAGAGGTGTCTGCTGGGTTTACTTCTCCACTGGATGCGATTGCCTTTTCCTTACCGGTTTTGTAAATTCCCGCAAACTTAAACTTACCCTTTGCCTTCAGTATATTCACACTTTCAGCAAAGAGATTATTAATATCCCGAACAACAGTTATAAGGGAATTTATTCCGCTAAGGGCTTCATAAAGTGTATTGAGTTTCTCAATTCGTTTTTCATTCTCAATTTGTTTTCTAAGATCTCTGAAAATTCCAACAACAAATTCTTTGTTGTCAACTTTATACTTGCTGAGTTCAACTTCACAAGGTATAATTTCTCCTGTTTTTTTGTTAAAAACTTTCAGGGTGTCATGAATAAAATTTTGTTCAGTTAGCTTGTTATAAATTATTTTGGCTATCTTTTTTTCTTCCTCTGGATGAATATCCAATATAGAGCAACCGATCATATCCTCTTTTCCAGAAGAAAAGAGCTCAAGTGCCTTTTGATTTGCTTCTATGATTTTGAGGGTTTGAAGCTCTGCAACGATTATAGGTCCAAAGGCATTTTCAAAGATCGCTGAATATCTTATGTCTTTGGCTTTAAGGATCTTGGAAAAGTAATAGGCATCAAGAGAAAGGGTAATGTCAAAAAGCACAGCTTTGAAGAAAGAAAGGGCTCTATTGAAGGAACCTTCCGGGTCTTCCCCGTCGTATATTAGAGGAAAAGTTGTTTCCAGCCACTTTGCAAAGGCTCCTGTAAAGTATTTGGGTTCAACACCTCTTTCTTCGTGGACCATACCCACTTTTAGCCTCTTAAGAGCATAGTTGCTGTTGTAATTTGCTTCCAGGAGCTCCTTTAGATATGTTGACTGAAGCTTTTTGAGCCTTTCAATGAGGGCACTGTCAGATTCAAGGATCCTTCTTGTCTCGGTGAACTTCAGGAGATGATCGTAGAATTCGGAAAAAATTTCGTTGAGGTCCTTTCCCTCTGTTCTTCTGGAAATTTCTCTGAGGTTTCTGGCATCCTCTTCAGTTATGTTTATGTACTCAAGTCTCTTTTTGATTTCCCTCTCATCAAGCCCGAGGATCTCCGCAATTTTATTGATCAATCTCACCTTCATAATACGTATTTTTACAGAAAGCGAACATGACCCTAGACATAAATAAAAATCCAGAAACGGGTAAGTTGTAATTGCGGAGGCATTTTGAAGAAAAAGACGTACGTATTTGATGGAGAAACCATCAAAATCCTTGAAGAAATCAAGCTGGAACTGGGCAAGAAGGAAACTCAGATCCTCAGGGAAGCTATCAAGCTTTATTATGAGCAGACCATGGAGATGAAGGCACAGATGTCGCGCCTTGAAGATGCGGTTTCAAAGATCACGGAGCTCGTGCAAAAGATAGGAGACCTCAGCTACAAGCTCGGCAGGTGTGAGGAAAAGCTTTCCGAACTTCAGAACGAGATCAGTCGTTTGAAAAGTGGATAATATTATCTGTCCATGTCCGGCGTTGAGAAGGTCATAATAATCGGCGGAGCAAGTGCTGGCCTGACTGCAGGCATCTACACCTCAAGAGCAAAGCTTGAGCCCCTCCTGTTTACCGGGGATATGTTCGGCGGTCAGCTCATGATGACCTCCGATGTGGAAAATTTTCCAGGATTCCCAGAGGGCGTTCAGGGTCCCGAACTTATGGAACGGATGCTCAGGCAGGCGGAGAGGTTCGGAACCAGGATCGTTTACGAGAAGGTAGAAAAGGTTGATTTCTCTGATAGGCCTTTCCGTGTTTGGACTCAGAGCGGAGAGTACAGAGCCCATTCTGTGATAGTTGCCACCGGTGCAAGACCAAGAATGCTTGGACTTGAGTCAGAAAAGGCTCTCCTCGGCCACGGTGTTTCTTACTGTGCGGTATGTGACGGTGCCTTTTACAAGGACATGGAGGTTTGTGTGGTTGGTGGTGGAGATTCCGCAATGGAAGAGGCTCTCCACCTTACCCACCACGCAAAGAAGGTTACAGTGATCCACAGGAGGGACCAGCTCAGAGCTTCAAAGATAATGCAGGAGAGGGCTTTTGCTAATCCCAAGATCACTTTTGTTTGGGACAGTGTGGTTGATGAAATTCTTGATGTCAGTCAGAAAAAAGTAACCGGCGTTGTGGTTAAAAATGTCAATACAGGAGAGAAAAAGGAGATCAGCTGTGATGGGCTTTTCATAGCCATCGGTCATATTCCTAATACAGAGATCTTTAAAGGTCAGCTTGAGCTTGATGATCTCGGATATATAAAGGTACACGATCATGTAAAAACCTCTGTAGAGGG
>JALTVH010000198.1 GCA_027049085.1 Aquificaceae bacterium
GACAACGTAGAGATAGAAGTGGAGCTAATAGCGCCCGTAGCCATGGAAGAGGGTCTCAGGTTTGCCATAAGGGAAGGTGGAAGGACAGTAGGTGCAGGTGTTGTCACAAAGATCATTGAGTGAGGAGTGAGTTATGCCGGCAACGAGAGAGATCGTTACCCTTGCGTGCACAGAGTGCAAGAGGCGAAACTATACGACCACCAAGAACAAGCAGAAGCATCCTGAAAGGATGGAGCTGAGGAAATACTGCAAGTGGTGCAGAAAACACACGATCCACAGGGAGGTCAAATAGGGGCAGTAGCTCAATATGGCAGAGCGCGGGACTCCAAATCCCGCGGTTGGGGGTTCGAGTCCTCCCTGCCCCGTATGGTGGAAGGATGAGAAGACTCAAGGATTTCCTTTCCAGTGTAAGGGCTGAACTAAAAAAAGTAGTCTGGCCCGGAAGAAAACTCGTCACCAAGGCAACGATAAGTGTTATAATTTTTTCTTTGGCTATTGGGATTTACCTTTGGATTCTGGACCTAGCCTTTACGAAGATTATATCTCTGATTTTTGAACTGAGAGGCACCTGATGGAAGAGAAGCAGTGGTACGCTCTTCAGGTTGAGGCGGGCAAGGAGGTTGCCGCCAAGGAGAACTTTGTGAAGGTTCTTGAGCTTGAGGGTCTCTCTGACCTCGTGGACGAGATAGTGGTTCCTGCAGAGGAGAAGGTAGTCATAAAGGCTCAGGGGAAGGAAAAGTACAGGCTGTCTCTCAGGAGCAACAACAGGGACCTTCCAGTCCTGGGCAGGAAGGGAGTGACAACCTTCAGGATTGAGGACGGACAGGTTAAGGTTGTTGAAAGCGTTGAGGGAGACGACTGCCTCAAATCTCCCCCCATTTCCAAGCCCGGACAAAAACTCGTCTGCAGGGACAACAGGACGGAGGCAAAGATAATCCTGGACAACAAGATGTTCCCAGGCTACATCATGATTAAGGCTGTGATGAACGACAAGCTCCTGAGGGCAATAGAAAAGACCCCCCACATCTACAAGCCTGTTCTTGTTGGCGGAAAGGTCGTTCCCCTAAAAGAAGAGGAGGTTGCCAGGATCCTTGATCAGGTTCAGAGAGGAGTCAAGACCCGCAAGGTTGAATTTGACAAGGGCGATCAGGTCAGGGTAATAGAGGGACCCTTTATGAACTTCACGGGCACCGTTGAAGAGGTGCATCCCGAGAGAGAAAAGCTCACAGTTCTCATCAGCATCTTCGGAAGGATGACACCCGTTGAGCTGGATTTCACCCAGGTTGAAAAGATTTAGGAGGCAAAGAGATGGCTAAAAAGGTGGTGGGAACCATTGAGCTTATGCTCCCTGCACAGCAGGCATCCCCTGCCCCGCCGGTAGGTCCTGCCCTTGGTCAGCACGGCGTCAACATAATGGACTTTGTCAAGCAGTTTAACGACGCCAGCAAGGACCTGGAACCCGGCACTGTGGTGCCCGTTGTGATAACCGTCTATCAGGACAGGAGCTTCAGCTTTGTTATGAAAACCCCGCCCGTTTCCTTCCTCCTCAAGAAGGCGGCGGGCATACAGAAGGGTGCGAGCGACCCCAAAAGGCAGAAGGTAGGAAAGGTCACAAGGGACCAGCTCATGGAGATAGCCAAGCTCAAGATCAAGGATATGAACACCGACGACATTGAGGCGGTCATGAAGACCGTTGCGGGCACTGCCCGGAGTATGGGCATAGAGGTAGAAGGTCTCTGAGGTGAGATAAGATGGCAAAGAGGGGAAAGAAGTACCTTAAGGCTCTTGAGAGCATTGACAGGAAGAGAACCTATACCGTTGAGGAGGCCGTTGACCTTATAAAGGAAGCCTCCCAGAAGGCAGCCAGGAACTTTGATGAGACTGTTGAGCTTGCCATGAGGCTAAATGTTGATCCCAAATATGCAGACCAGATGGTGAGGGGATCTGTGGTGCTACCAAGCGGACTTGGAAAACCCATTAAGGTTCTCGTACTTGCGGAAGGTGAGGACGCCAAGAAGGCTGAGGAGGCAGGAGCGGACTACGTTGGGGGCGAGAACCTTATTAACAGGATCCTAAAGGAAGAATGGATTGATTACGATGTAGTGATAGCTGTTCCGGAAATAATGTCAAAGGTTGCAAAGCTCGGCCGAATCCTCGGACCACGGGGACTCATGCCAAACCCTAAAACGGGAACGGTTACCAAGAACCTTGAGCAGGCAATCAAAGATGCCAAGAAAGGGAGGGTTGAGTTCAAGGTGGACAAGGCAGGAAACATCCACATGCCCGTGGGCAAGGTCTCTTTTGATAAAGAAGCCCTGACTCAGAACATACTTTCAGCCATTGATGCTGTGGTCAGAGCAAAGCCCCCGGGAGCCAAGGGACAGTATGTGAAATCAATAACCCTGTCAACCACAATGGGACCGGGGATAAAGGTTGATATACCTGAGACGATGAAGAAACTTCAGGATCTCGCAGCTTAAGGAGAGAAGAGATGGAAAAGGAAAGGAAGAGCCTTCAGAGGAAGAAGGAGCTGGTTGCCTCCTACAGGGACCGCCTTGAAAGGTCCTCAAAGACTGCTATCTTCTTTAACTTCCAGGGGATAGACGCTCAGCCGATGTCCGAGCTACGTAAAATGATAAGGGCTGAGGGCGGTGAGATAGTGGTGGGCAGGAACAAGATACTTTACAGAGCCTTCAGCGATACTGCCCTTACAGACCACAGGGAAATCTTCATAGGTCCCTCGGCGGTACTCTTTACCTATGGCGACGTTGTTTCTCTCACTAAAAAGCTGATTGAATTCCTGAAAGAGACCTTTGAGGACGACTACAGGGATAAGATCAAAGGCGGTCTCCTCTCGGGTAAGTACGTAGGTCCTGAAGAAGTCATTGAACTCTCCAGACTCCCGGGCAGGGAAGAGCTTGTTTCCAAGCTCCTTGGTGTTCTGCTTGCACCAGTTACTAATCTTGCCTTTACATTGAAGGCTGTCCCTCAGAAACTTGTTCTTGCTCTAAAAGCTATTGAAGAACAAAAATCTCAAGGAGGTTAAGTTATGGCAACACTTACCATTGATGAGATCGTTGAGGCTATCAAGAACATGAGCGTTCTTGAGGTCTCTGAGCTTGTTAAAAAACTTGAAGAGGAGTTCGGTGTATCCGCCGCCGCAATGGTTGCTGCTGCCCCTGCAGGTGCAGGTGCTGCCGCAGGAGGAGAGGCTGCAGCCGAAGAGAAGACAGAGTTTGATGTAATTCTCAAGTCAGCGGGTGGTAACAAGATTCAGGTCATCAAGGTGGTGAGGGAGATAACCGGCCTGGGTCTCAAAGAGGCAAAGGACCTTGTTGACAACGCTCCAAAACCTGTCAAAGAAGGTGCATCAAAGGAGGAAGCTGAACAGATCAAGGCAAAGCTTGAAGAGGCAGGCGCAGAGGTAGAGCTCAAGTAAAAGTGGAAGATCCTCTCAGGGGCGTAAAGGGCTTGACAGAAGCTGGTAATTGGAATGGATCAGTCTGCCCCTGCGTAATTTATATCTCATGTATTAAAATATATAGTTTGCCTTACTCTCCTTAAAGAGGTGGAAATATGAGAAACCTTGCCCTTCCAAGGAAGTATTTCGGGAGGAGAGAAGAGATCATCGATCCTCCCTACCTTTTAAGTGTACCAAAAAACTCCTTTGAGCACTTTATCCAGCTCAAAAAGGATCCCAGTGATAGGGAGAATGTTGGCCTTGAATACATTCTCAGAACCTCTTTCCCCTTCCGAGATCCGGATGGAAACATCTTTATGGAGTACCTCGGTTACGAGATCGGAGACTGGGAATGTAATCAGTGTGGATACAGACCTGAACCTGACTTCCTCGGAGGATGGGGTGTAAAGTGCCCGGTTAAGGGTTGTAAGGGAGTTCTCGTATATAAAGAGAAGTATACACCCGATGAGTGCAGGGTCAAAGGACTTACTTACTCTGCCCCTCTTAGGGTGATGTTCAAACTCAGGATCAAGACCAAAGACAGCGAGAGGGAAACCCCTCCAAGAAAGGTGTACTTCGGTGAGATCCCCCTTATGACGGATTGGGGTTCCTTCATTATCAACGGGAGCGAGAGGGTTATTGTTAACCAGCTGATCCGTTCAACGGGTGTGTTTTTTGAAGAGAAGGAGGAGAAGCAAAAGGACTCAACCATCACGAGGATAATTTACAGGGCAAGCATCATTCCCGATAAGGGATCAAGGATTGAGTTTGAGCTCTCAGGAACTACCGACCAGTTTTCTGCAAGGATTGACAGAAAGAAGATCAGCGGAATAGCTATACTCAGAGCCTGGGGCTTTGAAACAGCCTATGAGATTCTCAGGAACTTCTACGAGGGTGTAAGGAAGCTAAGGGTAGAGGGTGAGAGCCTTGTTGACAGCGAGACAGGGGAGGAGTACAGGCCCGAGGACCTTGAGCATCATTACATCTTCGTTGTAATGAAATACAGAGCTAAGCTTGAGGACACATCAAAGGAGAAGGAGTTTATTGAGGAGAGGTTCGTTGAAGACTGGGAAGGTCTTGAGATACTTCTCAAAGACGAGAGGATCAAGGTTGAGTCGGTAACGATCCTGCCCAACGAAAACGCCGTGAAGAGCAGATACGCAAAGATAGTGGTTGACACCCTGATGGAGGATACAAAGCCGAAGGAGCCTGACAGGCTTAGTCCGGTGAAGGTGCCCTCTGAGTTCACTTTCAGAGATTACGGCTACATGGAGATCTACAAAAAGCTCCGTCTCGTTGAGACTATGACCATGGAAATTGAGAACCTCATTGAAAGGGCAAGGTCTTACTATGAAGTATTTTTTGGTGACATAACGAGATATGACCTGTCAAGGGTTGGAAGGGTCAAAATAAACGCAAAGGTCCACAAAGTGCCCAAGACCTTCCAGCCTGCTGATATTAATCTCCTTGAGAACCTTCCGCCCCTGGCTCTTGCTCAGGATTATGGAAAGTTCAGGGAAGGTACACGCCTTGATGAGAAAACCCTCAAAGAGATCTTCAAGAAGAATAAGGAGGTTGTGGTAAAGGATTACACCGAGGATGAGGCAAGGTTCCTTCTTCCCCAGGACCTCGTTGCGATCCTCAAATACCTCATAGACCTCAGGTTCAGGCGCGAGAGGAAGGACGACATCGCCCACCTTGGTAACAGGAGAGTCAGGTCTGTCGGTGAGCTCCTTGAGAATCAGGTGAGAACGGGCATAGCCAAGATGGAGAAGGTTTTCAGAGACCGCATAGCGGTTATAAACCCCGAAGACCCCAATGTAAGACCTCAGGACCTTATTAACCCGAGGTATGTGACCAATTCCATAGTTGAGTTTCTTAAGGGTGGCCAGCTTTCCCAGTACCTTGACAACACCAATCCTCTATCCGCTCTCACTCACAAGAGAAGGCTCTCCGCCCTCGGACCGGGTGGTCTTACAAGGGAAAGCGCAACCTTTGAAATAAGGGACGTGCATCCCTCCCACTACGGGAGAATATGTCCCATTGAGACGCCCGAAGGTCAGAATATTGGGCTTGTGACCTCTATGACCGTCTATGCTCAGGTCAACGAGTACGGATTCCTGATCACCCCTTACAGGAAGGTTGAAAACGGTGTGGTTACCGATAAGATAGAGTACCTCGCTGCTTACGAGGAAGAGGACTACGTAATAGCCCAGAGCACACCCACCGATGAGAAGGGAAAAATTACCGAAGAGCGTGTTCTTGCGAGGCACAAAAACGACATCAGGATCGTTAAGCCAGAGCAGGTCAACTACATTGACGTTTCCCCAAGGCAGGTGATATCGGTTTCCTCTGCCCTTATTCCCTTCCTTGAGCACGACGACGCTAACAGGGCTCTGATGGGCTCAAACATGCAGAGGCAGGCTGTTCCCCTAATCTTCACCCAGGCTCCCCTCATAGGGACAGGAATGGAAAAGAAGGTTGCAAGGGATTCCCATTCTGTGGTTCTTGCCAAGAGAGGGGGGACCGTTGAGGAGGTTAGCAGTAACAGGATCGTTATAAGGGTAAATCCAGAGGAAGTGGACCCCGCTGATCCCCTGGATCTCGGAATTGACATCTATGACCTCAAGAAGTTCCAGAGAACGAACCAGAACACCTGTGTAAACCAGAGACCCATAGTTACCAAAGGCCAGAAGATCAATGCAGGTGAGGTTATAGCAGACGGTCAGTCCACCTTCAGGGGTGAGCTTGCCCTCGGCAAAGACGTGGTCGTCGCCTTTATGCCCTGGAGGGGTTACAACTTTGAAGATGCGATAGTAATTTCCGAGAGGCTCGTCAAGGAGGACGTTTATACATCAATACACATTGAGGAGCTTGAGGTTGAGGCAAGGGAGACACGCCTCGGTGAGGAAGACATAACTAGGCAGATACCAGGTGTTCCGGAAAAAGCCCTTGCCCACCTTGATGAGTACGGAATAGTCAGGGTTGGAACCTACGTTAAGCCCGGTGATATCCTTGTCGGAAAGGTCACCCCAAAGGGAGAGGCACAGCTTACCCCTGAAGAGAAGCTCCTTCAGGCTATCTTTGGTGAGAAGACCAAGGACGTCAAGGACTCTTCTCTTCGCTGTCCACCCGGAGTTGAGGGTGTTGTTATAGACGTTCAGATATTTACCCGCAGAACGGGCGAACGCAGGAGCATGCTGGTTGATACCGTTGAGAGGGAAGAGCTTGAGGAGCTCCAGAACGAGCTTGAAAAGAGGAAGAACCTTATCATTGAGGGAAGAAACAGGGTTCTAAAGGAGCTTATCCTTGGGAAAAAGATAGAGAAGAAGGTTACGATCAGGAGAAAAACATACGAGGAAGGAACAAAAATAGATGAGGCAACCTTTGATTCCCTGGTCAACTTTATAACCTCAAGACCAGATAACTTCTTTAAGAACAAAAAGCTCATTTCCCAGATCCAGGAGATAGTTAAGAAATCAAAGACACACATTGAGATACTGAACAAGATTTACGACGAAAAGAAAAAATCCCTCTACAGGAGGGGCGATCTGCCTCCCGGAGTCATAACCCTTGTGAAGGTATTTATAGCACAGAAGAGGAAGATAAAAGTGGGTGACAAGATGGCAGGAAGGCACGGTAACAAGGGTGTTATCTCCGTGGTGCTTCCCGTTGAGGATATGCCCTTCCTGCCCGACGGAACGCCGGTGGATGTAGTTCTCAACCCTCTGGGTGTTCCCTCAAGGATGAATGTCGGTCAGATCCTTGAGACTCACCTTGGCTGGGCGGCAAAGGGCCTCGGCAAACTGATCGGAGAGATGATTGAGAAGGGCGAGACCCGAAAGAACCTGACCAAATGGATTAAGGAGACCTATGCCATAGGCGACAAGACCGGAGAAAATGCGAGGTTCATAGAGGAGTTTCTAAACTCCCTTTCCGATGAGGAGTTCTGGAGCCTGATGAAAGAGTATGCTGAAAAGGGCATCCCCATGGCAACTCCTGCCTTTGAGGGGGCGGAGGAGGATGCAATCAAGAAGCTACTCAAGAGAGCTGGACTGCCCGAGAGCGGAAAAACCACCCTCTATGACGGCAGGACAGGTGAACCCTTTGATTTTGAGGTTACAGTTGGCTGGATGCACATGCTCAAACTTGTGCACATGGTTGATGATAAGGTCCACGCAAGGTCAACAGGACCGTACTCTCTCGTAACCCAGCAACCCCTCGGTGGACGTGCCCAGTTCGGTGGTCAACGGCTCGGAGAGATGGAGGTCTGGGCACTGGAGGCTCACGGCGCTGCCTACACCCTTCAGGAGATGCTAACCGTTAAATCCGACGACATTGAGGGAAGGAGCAAGGTCTATGAATCAATAGTCAAGGGTAGATACACCTACTCTCCGGGCATACCCGAATCCTTCAGGGTTCTTGTCAGAGAGCTCAAGGCTCTTGGACTGGACGTGAGGTGTACTAACGGTGAGGATTCGGGCTGTGATCAGATTGAGACAAGAGAGGAGGATCAGGTATGAGCGAGCGCAAAAGAGGTCTTTTCCCCTTTGACAAGATCAAGCTTATGCTTGCCTCTCCGGATGAGATCCGGAGCTGGTCAAGGGGGGAAGTGAAGAGACCCGAAACCCTTAACTACAGGACTCTCAAGCCCGAGAAGGGGGGTCTCTTCTGTGCAAAGATCTTCGGACCGGTTAAGGATTATGAGTGTCTTTGTGGTAAATACAGGGGCAAAAGGTACGAGGGAACCGTCTGTGACCGATGCGGTGTTGAGGTTACCCTTTCCTATGAGAGGAGGAAAAGGTTTGGTCACATAGAGCTTGCCGCACCCGTTGCCCATATATGGTTTTTAAAGAGCACGCCCTCAAAGATCGGAACACTGCTGAACCTGACCTCAAGGGACGTTGAGAGGATAATCTACTTTGAATCATACCTTGTTATAGAGTACCCCTCTGAGAATGAGGAAGATATCTTTCAGCACCTTGAGGAGACCATTCCACTGAACGACGGGACAACGACCAAATGGGTAAAGCTCCACGTTGTTACAGAGCAGGAATTTGAGGAGGAGTACTCCTTTACCATTGATGAAAAGTACGAGTTCGGGATGGGGGCAGAGATAATAAAGACCGTTCTTTCCCAGATTGACCTCAATGAGTATTCCAAGAAGCTCAGGGACCTCATCAGACCCTACAGCCTCGGTTTTGAGGACCTCGGCAAGAGGGTTGAAGAGCAATACAAAAACCTCTACGAGAAGATAATCAAAACCATCGCTTCAGACTTTGAAAGCTTTGGTATAAAGTTCCAGGGGCTTGAGGATGCGGGTCTTACTCCGGAAAAGGCTATCCACGAAATAGTCTCGGAACAGCTTTATCTGAATGTTGAAACGGGCGAGGTCTCAAGGGAAGATAAGGGAGATGAGTACCTCACAGGCAAAGAAGCTCTGAGGACGTACTACGAGAATCTGAGGGAGCAGAAAGGTTCAATACCTGTTTTTGAGAGGGTAAAGGAAGACATCAGGACCACCGTTCTCAAGGAGGTTTCAGAGCAGAAGGTTCGCAAATACCTGAGGATCCTCAAGCTCGTTGAGGGCTTCATCAAAAGCGGAAACAGGCCCGAGTGGATGATCCTTGAGGTGATTCCTGTTCTTCCCCCCGATCTCAGACCGCTCGTTGCCCTTGACGGAGGAAAATTCGCGACCTCTGACCTGAACGACCTTTACAGGAGACTCATCAACAGAAACAACAGGCTCAAAAGGCTCATTGAGCTGGATGCACCTGAGATCATCATCAGGAACGAGAAGAGGATGCTCCAGGAAGCGGTTGATGCCCTGATTGACAACGGCAAGAGGGGAAGAGTAGTAACTCAGAACGGCAGGCCCCTTAAATCCCTTGCGGATTACCTCAAGGGCAAACAGGGAAGGTTCAGGCAGAACCTCCTCGGTAAGAGGGTTGACTACTCGGGAAGGTCTGTCATAGTTGTGGGACCAGAGCTTCAGATGCACCAGTGTGGACTTCCCAAAATAATGGCTCTTGAACTATTCAAGCCATTTGTTTACAGGAGGCTTGAGGAAAAGGGCTACGCCACTTCCATCAGGAATGCCAAAAAACTCGTTGAGCAGAAGGCGCCGGAGGTATGGGAGTGCCTTGAGGAGGTCGTCAAACAGCATCCTGTACTGCTGAACCGTGCGCCAACCCTTCACAGGCCCTCAATCCAGGCCTTTGAGCCCGTCCTTGTGGAGGGTAAGGCTATCAGGCTTCACCCCCTTGTCTGCCCGCCCTTCAACGCAGACTTTGACGGTGACCAGATGGCGGTTCACGTGCCCCTCGGAGTGGAGGCACAGCTTGAATCCTACCTCCTAATGCTCTCAACCCAGAACATTCTCTCCCCCGCCCACGGAAAGCCCCTAACCATGCCCTCTCAGGACATGATCCTTGGAACCTACTACATGACTCAGGACCCCATTGAAGGAAGAAAGGGAGAGGGCAAGGTCTTTTCCTCAAGGGAAGAGGTTCTCAAAGCCCTTGACCTCGGAAAGGTTGACATCCACGCAAGGGTCCATGTAAAGATTGACGGAAAGGTGATAGAGACCACACCCGGAAGGGTCCTCTTCAACTCCATCCTTCCGGAGGGTGTTCCCTTTGTTAACTACACCCTTGATAAGAAAACCCTCTCAAGGCTTATAACCGACCTCTACATTCAGGTAGGAAATGAAGAAACCGTCAAATTCCTTGACAGGGTGAAGGAGCTCGGCTTTAACAGGGCTACGATGGCAGGAATATCCATAGGAGTTGAGGATCTTCAGGTGCCGAAGGTCAAGAAAGACGCCATCAAGAAAGCGATGAAGATAACCGATGAGATATGGAACCAGTACGTTAACAACATAATTACTAACAAAGAGCGTTACAACAAGATCATAGACATCTGGTCCGAAACCACCAACCAGGTCTCTAAGGCAATGTTTGACGAAATTGAAAAGACCGACAGGATCGAAAACAGCAAGAAATTTCCCGGCGTGTTCAACCCGATCTTCATGATGGCAAACTCGGGAGCAAGAGGTAACAGGGACCAGATAAGACAGCTCGCAGGAATGAGAGGACTGATGGCAAAGCACTCTGGTGAGTTCATAGAGACGCCCATAATCTCCAACTTCCGTGAAGGCCTCTCTGTCCTTGAGTACTTCATTTCCACCTACGGTGCCCGTAAGGGTCTTGCGGACACCGCTCTCAAGACCGCCTTTGCGGGATACCTGACCCGTAGGCTCGTGGACGTTGCCCAGGACATCACCGTGACAGAGCAGGACTGCGGGACCCTCAAGGGCATTGAAATAGAGCCGATCGTTGAAGGCGGTGAAGAGAAGGTGCCTCTCAGGGACAGGATCTTCGGAAGAGTCCTTGCTGAGGATGTCAAGGATCCCTACACCGATGAGATCATTGCGAAGAGAAATGAAGTCATTGATGAGAAGCTCGCAGAAAAGATCACCAGGTCAGGTATTGAGAAGGTTAAGGTCAGGTCTCCCCTCACCTGTGAGGCAAGGCGCGGCGTCTGTGCAATGTGCTACGGCTGGGACCTCTCTCAGAGGAAGATTGTTTCTGTCGGCGAGGCAGTTGGAATAATCGCCGCCCAGTCCATCGGTGAGCCGGGAACTCAGCTTACGATGAGAACCTTCCACATCGGTGGTGCGGCAACCGCCCAGAAGGTTCAGAACGTTCTTATAACAGAGACTTCCGGTGAGGTCAGGTACTACAACCTCAAGCTCATCAAGAACAGACAGGGAGAGGTGATCAACATATCCAGGGAAGGTGCTATAGGTCTTGTTGATGAAGAGGGCAGAACCGTTGAAAGACACGCAGTTCCCTATGGTGCAAAGATCCTCGTTGAGGAGGGAACAAAGGTCTCAGAGAACACATCCCTTGCAGAGTGGGACCCCTTCAACACCTACATCATCGCAGAGGAAGAGGGAACCGTTGAGCTGAGAGATATAATCCTTGACATTACAGTCAGAGAAGAAAGAGACGCTCTCACGGGTAAAACCGCCACGATCATCTCCTTCATGAGACCCAAGGATGCGATGCTCCACACGCCAAGGGTTGTTGTTGTAACCAAGAAAGGAAAAGAGATGACCTATGACCTTCCCGTTAACTCAATCCTCAACATTCCCTCCGAGAGGATGGAGCTTGAGTGGAACGTCTGCCCGACCTGCTCAGAGGCGGAAGATGCGAGAGTTCAGCACAAGTATTACGTGGTTAAGGACTTCAAAGTCAAGCCCGGCGACATCCTTGCAAGGATTCCCAAGGAGATGGCAAAGGTCAGAGACATAGTGGGAGGTCTGCCAAGGGTTGAGGAGCTCTTTGAGGCAAGAAAGCCCAAGAACCCCGCCATCATCACAGAGATAGATGGCTACGTAAAGATCTACGAGGATGCGGACGAGGTTATCGTTTACAACCCTGTTTCTGGAGAGACGAGAAAGTACTCGGTGAAGAAGGATGAGAGGGTTCTCGTGCGCCACGGTCAGTTCATCAAGAAAGGACAGCAGATCACAGAAAACGAAGTTTCCGAGATAGACGGTCAGGTGAGGATGAAAGGAAGCAAAGGCTTCAGGGTAATCGTTTACAACAGGGAAGCGGGACTTGAGAAGGAATACCTCGTTCCCAAGGGCAAGCACCTCCTTGTTAAGGACGGCGATGAGGTCAAGGCAGGTGAGCCTCTAACCGACGGCACGCCTATCCCTGAGGAGATGCTAAAGGTGAAGGGAGCTGACGAGCTCCAGAGGTTCCTGCTCAAGGAAGTCCAGATGGTTTACAAGCTCCAGGGCGTTGACATCAACGACAAGCACTTTGAGATCATAATCAAGCAGATGCTAAGAAAGAGGAGGATCGTTGACCCCGGCGACAGCAGGTTCCTTGTCAATGAAGAGGTTGATAAGGAAGAGCTTGAAGAAGAGATTCAGAGGATCAAAGAAGAGGGCGGAAAGCTCCCCAAGGCAGAGCCGGTTCTGGTTGGCATAACCAAGGCTTCTCTCTCCACAAGGAGCTGGATCTCCGCTGCATCCTTCCAGGAAACCACAAAGGTCCTGACGGAGTCCGCCTGTGAAGGAAAGGTTGATGAGCTTTACGGACTCAAAGAGAATGTCATCATCGGCAACCTGATACCTGCGGGAACCGGAGTTGACGAGTACACGAGGGTTCAGGTGATAGATGAGTCAAGGGTCCTTATCAGAGAGGAGCCCGCTGAAGAAGAGGGCGAAAAAGAGGAAGGAGAATTGAAGGAATCCCACGAATGAGTTATAATGGGAGATTGCGTGTTTTCAGGAGGCTGATGGATGCCCACGATTAACCAGCTTATCAAACAGGGAAGGCAGAAGAGGAAAAAGCAGAGCTCCGCACCTGCCCTTGAGGGCAACCCCCAGAAGAGAGGGGTATGCGTTAGGGTTTACACCGTTACACCAAAAAAGCCCAACTCTGCTCTGAGAAAGGTCACAAGGGTTCGTTTATCTAACGGAATTGAGGTAACAGCTTACATCCCCGGGGAGGGCCACAACCTCCAGGAGCACTCAATTGTGCTGGTCAGGGGAGGAAGGGTCAAGGACCTTCCCGGAGTCAGATACAAGGTAA
>JALTVH010000199.1 GCA_027049085.1 Aquificaceae bacterium
TACCGCTTCCGTTAACGAGGTAGTCTGGATAAGGATTCTGTGAATTTGCATTGATCTCATCAATATTTGTCAGATTGCCCGCAAGTTCCGATGGACCGCCGTAAAGAAAGATACTGATCCACTTTACAGGCCACACACTCGGCTTCTGATAATTAACCTGCCCCTGAATATCATGAATAAGCTCTTTTAGACGCCTCTCAGAGGCGTAAACAAGATAAGGATGGGTTAAAAGAAAACCAAGAGCGCTTGCAGACCTTAAGAACTCCCTCCTCGTGATCATGACATTACCTCCTTATTTACTGGGCCTGAGCATATAGAACTCAGGGAGCCTGCTGATATAGTCAAGGATCAGCATCGCCTTCTGCCACCTGTGTTTGTCCTGATAGTTTTTCCTCTGAAAGATGTCCCTAAAGGTATCAAGCTCTTCCTGAGTAGCTTTTCTCCCAAGGGCTGTGACAAAAACGTAATTTACAAAATCATCTTCAGTAAAAAGAACGTCATAAAAGTCCTCCCCCCACCCATCGTCATCGGCATTCCATGCCCGATTAATCATAAGGTTCTCACGCAAAGACTTGTGGTAGTATGCAAAGCTTAAGGCATCAAGGGGTGGAATAGGTGTTCTTCCCAGCTTTTCATATAGGGGTGGCTGTTTCATGCTGGCAAGCTTCTGGATCGAACCGGATCCCCAGCTCCGGGGCCTGTTTACAAATCTGAAAAAATTTTCAGAAGGCTTAAATCCAAGCCTGCTTGCAGTTCCAAGGAAGGCCTCTTCCCACTTGAGTGGTCTTTCGTTGTAAAGGAGGTAAGCCTTTGAAAAGATTAGTATGTTGAATACGTCCCTGAATGTTCTCGGCTTTTTAGCAACAACCTCATTAACTATGATTTTCTTCTCTTCCTCAGGAAGCCCTGAGAAAAGATGGTCAACGATCTCTGCAACAACGGTGGGAATGAGACTCGGGTGGTCGGCTATCGCCCTGTAGAAATCCCAGCAGGTTGTAACAGTGGTATCAAGAATATTCTGGGGTTCTGTGTTCTCGTTGAAATCAATTACAAGCTGATAGCCCTGATCCTGACCTGTCAGGGACCAGTTTTTACAGGCAAGGGCGGCTTTGGGGACCTCCTCATCAATGAATCGCCTGAGGAAAATTTCCATCATTTCCCTTGTGTTATCCTCTGGGGATCTGAACCTACGCCAGTTTTCCTGAGAGATCATGTGCTGATAGACGATTTCTCTGATTGGTTCATCTTCAGAGATCATTCTGAGTAATCTTTCAAAGACTCTGTGGGCATCCAGATAAGAAACCGATTCAACCTCTATACCTGGGGAAAACAGCTTTGTATTAGCAAGAAAATAGGCCATCCACATATCGTAGTAGTCCTTGCTAAGAGGGAATACCCACAGGAGGGTCATGATGTACTGGGGCGGTTTGATGAACTCATCATAGTTGTAATTCATCTCAGCAATCTGGAAGTAGTAATCCCTCTGATCGGAACTTAGAGGGGATGAGAGCTGTTGCTTGATAACGTTCAAGTAGTTTCCTTTCGATAAGAGTTCCATGTCAAATTCTGCCTTCTGGAGATTGAAAAACTGTCCGGGAGGAATTCCTTTGTAGAGTGTCGACATCAGCTTCGAGACGAGGTAATACTTTCCTTCGGGGCTGAGAGAGTTGTAATCACCGCCAGAAACAGGTTCAATGTGGGAACCTCCGCCACCTTCTTCCTGCTTAAATTCACAGGAAGGAGATAAAAAGAGGATTAGAGATAATACGACGGCTTTCAACAGGAGCCCTTTCATAACTCCTCCTCCCTATTGTGTTGTTCTTTTATTTTTATTCACCTACCAAAGAAATGTCAACTATTTTTACAAACTTAAGATACTCAATAATTTGACACAGTCACCGATTTCTTATATTGTTAAATAAAGCCCATTAAAGGAGTTGAGATATGAGGGCGAGCGAAGTCTATAGAGAAACAGGGGAAACAAAGATCATTGTTTCCCTAAATCTTGACGGCTCAGGTATTTGCGAGGCAAGCACACCAATAGGATTTTTAAATCACATGCTTGAAAGCCTTGCAAAGCACGGAAGGTTTGATCTGAAGGTGGAAGCGGAAGGGGACACCCACGTTTCCTATCACCATACCGTTGAGGACTGTGGAATGGTTTTCGGTCAGGCTGTTAGGGAGGCCCTGGGAGACGCAAAGGGAATCCAGAGGTTTGGTTCTATTATCCTTCCCATGGATGAAGCACTTGTACTATGCTCAATTGACATCTCGGGAAGAGGACTCTTTTACTATGAAGATAAAGGTCTTAGGGGCAAAATAACGGACTTTGACTTTGAACTGATCTGGGAATTTTTCAAAGGTTTTGCTCTGGAGAGCAGGAGCACACTCCATTTTAAAGTCCTTGAGGGAAGGATCCTGCACCACGTTGCTGAAGCCTGTTTTAAAGCCTTTGCCCACTCTCTCAGGAGCGCTGTTGCGGTTGTGGGATCTGAGGTCCCATCAACGAAGGGAGCTATTTAGGTCCCTGATCTTTTCAAGCGCTGCATTGAAGGATTCAGGATCATCAATCTCAAATTCAAGCCACTGTTTGTTTGCAGGGTGACGGAACCCTATGCGGTAAGCTACAAGCATATTGCACTCGCTAATTAATTCATTAAGCTCGGGAGGGAAAGCTCCCCTCTTGAATCCGTACGTTACATCACCGATCACAGGATGTCCAATGGAAGAGAGATGAACCCTTATCTGGTGAGTCCTTCCAGTATATATCCTGAGCTTCAATAGGGTAACCCCAATGTTCTCAAAGCGTTCAAGGACCCATGCTTCAGTCCTTGCAGACCTGCCCGCAACACCGTGAACTGTAAATTTCTTTCTGTC
>JALTVH010000200.1 GCA_027049085.1 Aquificaceae bacterium
CTATGATGTCAGCAACCTCGTCCCAGGTAACCCTTATGAACTTGTCCTTTCCCCGCTGGAAGTACTTTTCCGGTGGCTTTCCTGTTTCTGGGTCCCTCGGGAAGCCGTCCTTGAACCACTCGTAAAAACCCTTCCTCACCATAGGACCCTTTACCCTCCGGTCCCCGTAAAACCTCCTCATGAGGGAAAGACCTTTGTTACAGCACCTTGGATCCCATCTGTGGCTTGCTTTTAGACCGTACAGGTCTGTTGCCTCTCCAAAGCGGTAGGTGGGTTCAATTCTCGTTACCACACCGTTCTTGACGTGGGCTCTGAGCAAACAGTTATGGGTGTCGTTGGGCGCACAGAGAAAGATGAAGGTGTCCTCTGACCGGAAGATGTCCCTGTACATCGTTTCCCAGTCCCTTTCGGGGTAGTGGAGTATTGGATTATCAACCTTTACAACGGGTTCAAATACGCGGAGGGAAAAGGTTGGCTTTGAAAGGAGTGCAATGGATAAACCACCTGCCTTGAGGAGGTCCCTTCTGCTGAGGTTCATAATACACCTCCTTTAACTATCCTTTTTGAAAAGCTGTTGACTCCCCCACCGAACTGGACCAGATTTATGATGTAGCTCATGTTAATAAGCATATACCTTCATGAGTCCTTTGTCAAGAATTTTTGGAATAAGAATATCAGCAAATCAGAAATTTCTTAAGTTCTGGGCGCCTAACAAAAGGAAGGTTTGAAATTACAAGGTATTTCCTCTTTTGGTGGCTTCTTGACCTGTTTTTTCATGTGGTCCTGGCCAATTTCACAAGTTAAAGAGACATGCAAAAATTTTTAAAACCTTGATAAATTTAACGTTAAGGTTTATAATGTAATTCATGATGATTTATTCAGATACTGTAAGATACGCTCTGATGGCTCTCTCATACCTTGCTACCAACAGGGGCAGGTTGGTGAAGGCTGACGAGATAGCTAAAAACCAGAGCATCCCCAAACCTTTTCTTTCTAAGATCCTTCATGAGCTTTCACGGAGGGATATTTTAACCTCTGTTAAAGGTCCAAAGGGGGGATTTACACTTAAAGTTGAACCTTCAAAGCTCACGATGTGGGATGTTGTCGTTCTTCTGGGAGAAGAGAACAAATTCAACGCCTGCGTTCTTATGCCCGATAAATGTGAGGAATACGAGACCAATCCCTGCTCAATTCATCACAGGTGGGAAAAGTTGAAGAAAAAGATAGTTGAGTTTTTGAAGGAAACAACCATTGAGGACCTTGTAGATGTTGAGGCAAGGCACCTGAGCCAGATTCTTTCTTAAGTCAATCCCCTATTACAAACAATCCCTTAATGTCGCTGTATGAAACAGCTACCATTGAGCCGGGACTAACGAGCTTTTCAAAACGGATCTTTTCTTCCTTCCTCTGACCATTCGTTTCTCTAAGGATAAGCTCAAAGGTGTGCCTTCCGGGTTCAATGATGAATTCTTCGTATATATAAATTGAAGAGTCTTTCCTCAGACCTCTCGGCTGGTGGATTTCTTTGTGAACTTCCTCTCCATCAATAATAAAGATCACCTCAACTGGGCTCCTCTGAACTGCAATGTTCTCAATTTTCTGCATGTGGGGAAGCCTGCTGTAAACTTCACTCGCCTCTTTGACGGGAGAAGACCTGTACTTGAAGGAAAGCACCGCAAGGGATTTATCAGTTGGGTAAAACTCCATCCTGTCAGTTGTGAGTGGGTAGAAGGTAAGGAAAGGAAGGAAAAGTATAACAGAAGCAAGGACATAATTTGTTTTCCGTAATTGGTAAAAATGGGGTCCTTCTCCGACCTCTTCCTTACTGATCAGCTCTGCAAACTCCTCCACTTTATCTGTAACATCCTGAGTTGATGGCGCCTCAATTATCATAATCCTTTCTCTTTTAAGATTCTTAAGCAGGCGCGGTCTTCTTAATCCTCTGTACCTTTCCTCAGTCCAGAGGGTTCCCTCTCTGAAGTAACAGTCGGGACCATCACAGGCAATGAGAACCACACCTCCTGCAAGTTTGAGGAAATCCCTCATCCAGACCGCGTTAACGGATCCCATGCAGGGAACTGTGACAACCTGAATCTTCTGGCTTTCTTTAACCTCGGCACTGAAGGGACAGCGAAAAACAAGGATATCTGGCCTGCGTTCCTCAACGGAAGCCATGATCTCATTGATAGGGACGGTGCTTATAAAATTTGCGTTGTAGTTACATGACCCTATGCAGATCCCGCATCCTGCGCATTTGGAATCAATGATGACGGCCTTTTTCTGCTTTTCGTCCAACTGCTTCATGTAGATAGCTTCATAGGGACAATCCTTAAAACACTGTTCACAGCCCTCGCACTTTTCCTCAATTATCACAGCGGGTGGATTCCTTCTTCCCTTGATCAGCCAAGGAAAGGCAACGAGAACCCCGAAAAAGAGGATAAGCAGAATCCACGCCCAGCCAATCGGCATAACCTTCAACAGGGGATAGCCTGTGAGGTAAAACCAGTCCACGCTCATTCCAAAGGGGATGGATCCAAGGTCCGCAGGTGGATCGCTCTTTGCGGGAAAAACAACAGAGATAATTATGAGATATGAGGTCAGAAGGACCATCAGCGGTTTTGGGGGGAATATCCTCGGTCTTGAGATCCTCATCACATGAATCCAGAGGGTAAAGACCAGGAGAATCGTGATGGCTATATGGCCAAAGAGGAGGATCCTGAAGAGACCCCCCAGGTTTTTCAGGTCGGTTCCCAGGAAGGCGCTCATCAGTGCGTGGCCGAAGATGTGAACCTCTGTAAAGAACTTTGCTGTAAGGAGGCCTGTTAGCTGTGCCCTTTCGTCCCAGACAAGCAGGTAACCGGAAAGCCCTATGA
>JALTVH010000201.1 GCA_027049085.1 Aquificaceae bacterium
TCTTCTTGTGGAAGATTCCACGGCCGGATTCTGAGAGGGTGGACAAGGAACTGGAGGATTCCTATAATTTCCTTCTCTCTCTTAGGGAAGACGTTATGAAGTGCCTTGAAGAGGCAAGGCAGAGGAGGATCATCAATCATCCCTATGAGGCAAAGGTTTTCTTAGATGGTGAGGGAATAAAGAACAGGCTCTCTGAATTTTGGGACTATCTTACCTACTTCTTCACTGTAAGCCAGCTTGAATTGGGCAAAGGAGGAGAGGTTACTATTAGGTCAGAAAACACAGAAGGTCTTACCGTTGGCGTTGGAAGGGCGGAGGGAAATAAGTGCCCCAGATGCTGGCTATATTATCCAGAATCCCAGTTTAAAGGAGAGGTGTGCCAGAGATGTTGCAAGGTTCTTGAAGGGAAAGAAATTTAATATCTTCGGAGGATTGAATATGAGAGAAGAAACCATCCCGCTTGTAGAACTGTTGAAGGAAGCCAAAGGCTCAGTATTGATCCTTACTCATGAGAATCCGGATGGTGATGCCCTTGGTAGCGCTATGGCTCTGTACCTCTTTCTCAAGAAGAAGGGTAAAAACGCATTTGTTGGATGCAAGGACAGGGTTCCCCACTTCCTGGATTTTATTCCTCACTGTGAAGAGGTCATAAGCCTTCCCGACGGCAGGTATTACGACATAGGAATCATAGTTGATTCCGCTGGTTTTTACAGGGCAGGAACCGAGGTCAAGGTTGGCAAGAGGATAAGGATAGACCATCACGTAGGAGGAGAATTTTATGGAATGCATGATTATATAGATCCCAAGGCTCCGGCGACAGCATCCCTTGTTTATGAGTTAATAAAGTCGTGGGACTGTTCCGCGATAGATGGTGATATCGCAACCTGCATTTACGCTGGCCTTGCCACTGATACGGGATTTTTCCGCTATTCAAACACAACAGAATACACCTTTGATGTAGCCAGGGATCTCGTCAAACACGGTGCAAATCCCAATTACGTTTACAGAATGTTCTCGGAGAGGGAATCGGTAAACAAGATGAGGCTGATATCTAAAGTGCTTGACACCCTATCTCTTTACGAAGAGGGCCTCGTTGCGGGTATAACTATATACGACCGCTTCTTCAAGGAAACGGGCACTGAATACTCAGACAGCGAGGGCCTTGTAAATTATCCGAGGAGCCTTGAGGGAGTTGAGGTTGCCTTTGCCCTTATTGAGAAGCCCGATGAGGGTGTGTGGAAGGTCTCTTTGAGAAGCAAGGTTGAGGTGGACGTCTCCAAGATCGCCGAAAGGCTGGGCGGTGGCGGCCACAAATACGCTTCAGGGTGCAAGATAAAGGCGAAGTCCCAGGAAAAGGCCCTTGAAATGCTCCTGGCGGAGATCAGGAAACAGCTGGATATCCAGAAGATCAGGGTTTGAAGGTTTAATTCGGTGCCCACCTCTCCCTACCGCTTTCTATGCTGATGACTTTTTAGCATGCTTAACCACCGGATCCGTGGTTGCCTTGCCCTTTTAAGGGGAATCAAGGGTTCTGGCGATCTATAATAACTGTTTATGAAAAGATGGTCTCAGGTTCTAAAGAGCATATGCCAGCTTGCAGGCGAAAAAAAACTATACGTAATAGAGGGAGATCAGGACCTGAACTGGTACGGCATGCCCCTGGAAGACCTATGCACCAATGTAGATCAGAGCGACGGTGACCTTTATAAGGTCATGAAAAGCAAAGCACAGGAGGAAGTTGAGGGGGGTGGATATATAGCGCTGGTTAGTCCTATCAATCTTTATGTGGATATTTATCCCTCCGATACCAAGAGATTTGCCTCTTCCTTGAACAAAGCAAGGCCCTTTGATATAACGAGGGAGTACTTTCGTATAGGTTTTTTCAGCACAAAAGAGGAAGCGGTTAACTTCTTTCTTGAAGTTTCAAGAAAGCTGAAAGAGGAGGGCATAAACCTTCATCTATTCTACGGTTGAGCCTCCCTTTATGACCTAAATCATCGTAAAGCTTGAAAGATAAGGTTCTCCTAATTATTAATGAACTTTTAAGGAGGGAGAGCCATGGAAGCAGCTATATCCATAATATTCCGGTGGCTCCACGTTGCCGCGGGCATAACGTGGATAGGGCTCCTTTACTTTTTCAATGCAGTCAACTTCAGGTTTGCTAAGGCCACCAAGCCTGAGGAAAGGCCTGCCCACTTTACCAAGTTTATGCCCATAGCCCTTGCCTGGTTCAGGTATGCGGCTCTGGTCACCTTTATTGTTGGTCTGATCCTCGCCTGGATTGAGTACTGGCAGGCGGGGGATATTATAAGCTCGCCCAGTGCGAAGACAATCCTGGTGGGTATGATCCTCGGAACCATCATGTTTCTCAACGTATGGATCTTTATATGGCCTAACCAGAAGAAGATAATTGAAGCCTCCCAAAAGGGCGAAAAGCCCGACCCTCAGTGGGCGAGCACGGCCCTGACCTTTTCAAGAATCAACACTATTCTATCTTTCCCTATGCTCTTTGACATGGTTGCATCCAAGCACTTTCCTATGGACTGGGCTCAGCTTGCGGTCTGGGACATAGGGCTTGCGATCGTTGCAGGTATAGTTCTCTTTATCGTTCAGAGGTAGGGGGTTCTCCCCCCTTCTTTTTCCTCTTCCTTTCTCTGTAAACCTCCTGCCTGCAGAGTCTTATGATCTTCTTGTATTTGTAATAAACCGAAGGTGTTTTGATAGGAAGGTTGTAGTACCTCTCAAGGATAAGCATTATGTCCTCTGTTGTAAGGTACCTGTGGTTTCTTATGAGGCTTTTAATGTACTTAATTATCCTGGTTTCTTTCATGGCAGGGCACCACAGGGTGCCCTTATATCTTACCCTATAAAGTCCTTCATGGCTTCAGATGCTTTCATTGCCTTCTCAAATCTTGAGTTGATGACCTCCCAGTTTAGGTTGTTGAGGACAGCATCAACGTAGGGAGGCCTCTTGTTCTTGTAATCTACGTAGTAGGCGTGCTCGTAAGTGTCTATAACTATCAGTGGTACGAATCCGTGAAGGTTATAGACATTGTGGGCATCAAGTCCATTGATCATTAGCCTTCCCGAGAATAGGTCAAGACCAAGAACCGCCCATCCCCTGAAGGCTATTGCAGTTGCTTTGAGGTCTGCGACGCAATTGTCCCAGCCACCAAGCTCTTCCTCTATTTTCTTTTTGAGTTCCTGAGAGGGTTCGCCCTTTCTTCCGAGCTGACCAAAGTAAAGCTCGTGAAGGATGACCCCCATGTAGTTGAAGGTTTCCTCAACCTTCAGTTCCCTGAACTCAGAGTAATTCTGGTTTGCCTTCCCTCTGTCAGAAAAGACAGAGTCAGATAGCTTTTCCTGAATCTCGTTGAACTTAACCACATAGCCCTTGTAGTGGGCTTCAAAGTGGGGCTCAATTTGAGCGTCAGAGATTCCCTCAAGACCAGCGGGTTTGAGATGGTCCCTTGGTTCAAGCTTCAGGTTACCCATTGAGTTACCTCCTCTTTTTGGTTTTTGCAAATTATAGCAGTGCCCTATGTCTTTGACCTATGACTCAAGGCATATAGAATTAAGGGAATGAGGATATCGGAAATCGGTGAGTTCGGACTTATTGAGAGATTAAAGGATATCCTAAGAGCTGAAGAAATAGGAGATGACTGCGCGGTTGTTACCTTTGACCAAAAGCATCTCCTTCTGACAACCGACGCTCTTGTAGAAGATATACACTTCCTGGAGAAAATTGCCCCAGAAGCGCTGGGATGGAAGGCAGTAAGCGTGAATGTAAGCGATATAGTTTCCTGCGGAGGCTCTCCCCTTTACCTGCTCGTTTCGTTGATCATTCCTGATATTGATTCCCGCTGGGTAGAGAGGCTCTATGAGGGGATAAGGAAAGCCTGTGAATTTTACAACTGCACGGTTGTTGGGGGAAACATTTCAAGGGGTGAGAAGAAAACTATAGATGTCTTTGCCCTTGGACGGACTGCAAAGCCTGTTCTCAGGAGCGGAGCAAAGCCTGGAGAAACACTTTTTGTATCTGGAACCCTGGGCGACTCCAGAGCGGGTCTTGAACTCCTGAGAGAAGAGAGAAAAGATTACAGGTCCTTTGAGCTTAAGCTCATAGAGAGACACACAAGGCCGAGTGCAAGGGTTGATTACATTAAGCACCTGGAAAAGTACGCTTCTTCCTGTATTGACATCAGCGATGGTCTCCTTCAGGATGCGGGGCACCTTGCCAGGATGAGCGGTATTGCCCTTGAGATCGATCCAAAGGCAATTCCAATATCCGAAGAGCTTAAGGCCTTCTGTGAAGATAGAGGGAGGGATCCCCTTGAGTATGCTCTGAGAGGTGGTGAGGACTACCAGCTCCTGTTTACCCACCCCCGAAAGGACCAGAACCCCTTCCTTGATATGACGCCGATCGGTGAGGTCAGGGAAGGAAAAGGGGTCTTTGTTGAGGGCAGGGAAGCTGAGGGAGGTTTTTCCCATTTTTGATAAGATCTCAGGTGTGAAGGAATCCTTAGCAGAGCTCGTTCTTCTGCTCTACGACCTTGCCTACATTGAACGGTGGAACGATCACCCCAAGCCCTTCCACATAACCGAGCTTGACAAACAGGCCCACAAGGCTGCTATAGCATACCTCATAGCAAAGATAGAGAACAGGGACATAAACTGGCAGAGGCTTATCGAAGGACTCATTTTTGAGTCTCTCCAGAGGGCGATCCTCACAGACATAAAGCCCTCCGTTTTCCACAGATTGCTTAAGGAGGCAGGCAACAATATCCATGCCTTTGTCTTAAGAAGGACCAGGGGGACAATTGAGGCGATAGACCCCGACCTTTTTTCAAGGATGGAGAAGCACTTTCTAAAAACTGGAGAAACCCTTGAGGACAGGATCATTCGATCTGCTCATTTTCTGGCAACATACTGGGAGTTTCAGCTCATTTACTCAGTGGGGATCCGCTTTTACGGGATAGAGAACATTAAAAGGGAGATTGAGGACACCATAGAAGATTACTTTGATCTGAGGGCTGTTGAGAGGATCTTCCTGAGGAAAAAGACCTTTAATTTCATTGATCTGGTTGGACAGCTCAGGTTTCAGAAAAGGTGGATCCAGTCGCCGAGGGTTCCCACGACCAGCGTCCTTGGCCACATGTTCATAGTTGCCTGCCTTTCTTATCTTCTTTCCCATATTTCTGGAGCATGCACAGAGAGGAGGAGGCTGAACTTCTTTACGGGTCTATTTCACGACCTTCCTGAGGTAACGACGAGGGATATAATTTCACCTGTTAAACATGGTGCCGGAATTGACGAGGCGCTCAGAAAACTTGAGCAGGAACAAATTGAGAGCGTAATACTCCCTCTACTCCCACCTAACGTTCAATGGGAACTGAGATATGTCCTTGGTTATATTGATGAGGAAGGTCGCTACGATGAATTTGCCAACAGGGTTATGAAAAACGGAAGATCAAAGAGGGTTGAAGGCGAAACACCCTCAAATCTGGATAGCGATATGCCCATTGACGGACAGCTTGTAAAAATGTGCGACGTAACAGCAGCCTATGTAGAAGCTCAGCTTTCAATGGCCCACGGACTACGCTCCAAACACTTCAGGGACGGGATAAGGAACATGAGAAAGAAGCTTGGTGAATGGGAATACGGGGGCTTTTCCTTTGGTGAATTTGCCCAAGCTATTGAGCAAAAGATAGAGGAGGTTTTCTCTTAGATGGGATTTCTCGAGAAGGTTCTCAGAGTAAAGAGGGAAGAGGTAAAACGGTTAAGGGAAAGGCTTGAGGAGATAGAGAGAGAAGCTTTGGACCTCCCTGCACCCCCACCCTTTGAAGAGGCACTCACAGACTGCAGGACCAAGATAATTGCAGAAGTGAAGAAGAGGTCGCCTTCCAAGGGAGAGATAAAAGAGGTAGATCCCCTAACTCAGGCAAGGATCTACGAAAGGGCAGGGGCTGTTGCGATATCTGTCCTTACCGACGAGACCTTCTTTGGGGGATCTCTGGGGGACCTTGAAAGGGTCGCTGAGGGTGTTGAGATCCCTGTTCTCAGGAAGGACTTTGTAATTGACAGAGTCCAGGTTGCTGAGGCAAGGGCGAAAGGTGCATCTGCAGTCCTTCTGATAGTCCGGATCCTCAGACCTGAGGATCTCGCAGACCTTATCAACTATTCGGAAAACCTTGGAATCGTCCCCCTTGTTGAGGTTTTCTCCCTTGAAGAAGCAGATCTGGCTCTTGGTGCGGGCGCAAGGGTGATAGGGATAAACAACAGGGATCTTGATACTTTGAAGCTTGACCATTCCCTGTCCTATGAGCTGGCACCGAGGATCAAGGAGATGGGTGCAAAGTTCGTTATTGCGGAAAGCGGTATAGACAAAAGGTCCCAGATAGAAGAGCTGATGGGAAGGGGGGTTGACGCCTTTCTGATCGGAACTTCCCTGATGGAGAAGGATGATCCGGGATCTTTTCTGAAGGAACTCATGGGTTTTTCACACTGCAGGTAATATAATTAAAGTCGGAGGATTAAAATGAAAGACCACAATTCCTTTGACCTCAACCTTCTTGAAGAAACAACCCAGCTTGAGTACTTCCTGATCAGGAAGCCAATGAACAGCCCCGAGTTCTGGGGCGAATGGCAGGAGAAGTACGGAAAGGCGGTCCTTGCCAAGGTTGCTCTCAAGAAGATAGCAAGAACCAAGAAGCTTTCGAATGAAGACTACTCTAAGCTGAGAACCATGATGGGTGTTTACGATGAGATCATAAAATATCTTCAACAGCTAAAGGACACAGCCCTGAGCGTAAGGGGTGTAGTCCCCAACTATCCCAACGTTGAGCTTGATGATGAAGACCTTGAAAGCGATTTCTGAGGAAAGAGATGCTTAAGGGATTCCAGGAAGTAACTGATAGAGATTTTTACGAGAAGGTTATGTCCTCGGAGACCCCAACCGTTGTCGTTTTCACCGAGCCGGCGAGTCCAATGAACGAAAAGCTTTCAGAGCTTTTTGCCCCTTATGTTAATGAGTTCGGCGACAGGATAAACTTTTACTTCCTTGATGTAACAAAGAACACTTCCTTTGAGGATTTCGGACTCTTTAACTTCCCGGCGGTTCTCTATTTCAGGGATACAATGGAGCTGGACAGACACGACTTCCTTCCTAACGATGAGCTTGTCGATCAGGCTATAAAGAGGCTCCTGAGAATATCAACCTGAGGGATGGACATCCTCTGGGCACCATGGCGGAGTCATTATGTTGAAAATGTGGATACCATTGAGGGCTGTTTTCTCTGTGAAGCTCTGAGGGCTGGCAAGGATAAGCACAGGGAAAGGCTCGTTCTCCATGTCTCAGAAAAGAGCTTCATTATTATGAACAAGTTTCCCTACAACTCGGGTCACCTCATGATCGTTCCTTTACTTCACACCGACGACTACAGAAACCTGGACGTGGATACCGTTAGGGACATGGACAGGCTCCTTAAGCTCTCTATAACGGTCCTTGAGAAGGTTTTCAGGCCCCACGGTTACAATATCGGCATAAACATGGGAAGAACCGCTGGTGCAGGCCTTGAAACCCACATTCACCTGCACATTGTTCCCCGCTGGAACGGTGACACAAACTTCATGCCCGTTGTTGGAAAAACAAAGGTTATATCTCAGGATCTTTACACAACCTACGATAGACTAAAGGAAGCCATTGAGGGTATCATCAGTGAGTCTCCTTGAGGTCAGGTCTCTCAACCTCTTTTACGGCAGTAAACAGGTTCTCTTTGATGTTAGCTTCAGCCTTTATGAGGGGGAGATCCTGTGCATTGTAGGTGAATCGGGATCGGGGAAGAGCTCCATACTATACTCAATTACCGGCCTTTTACCGCCGAGCGCCAGGCGGGAAGGGAAGATAATCTTCAGTGGAGAAGACCTGACCGCTCTTAGAGAGAAGGAAATGCGCGGCATCAGGGGATCCCGAATAGGGATGATATTTCAGGAGCCATCTTCTTACCTTGATCCTCTCTTCACAGCGGGGCTTCAGGTGGAAGAAACTCTGAGGTCCCACAGGGAAGTCAATGATTACCAAGAAGCAGCAATCGGCGCCCTTTCAAGGGCAGGGATCCCCCAGCCCGAGGAAAAGTACTCAATGTACCCCCACCAGCTTTCGGGCGGACTCAAGCAGAGGGTCTGCATCGCAAGCGCCATCATATGCGACCCCCAGCTTCTCCTTGCCGATGAGCCGACAACTGCCCTTGACGTTTCAGTCCAGAAGAGGATCCTTCAGCTCTTTAAAAGCTTTAAGGGTGAAGGCAAGTCAATAATTCTCGTGACTCACGATTTTGGTGTTGTCGCCGAGGTCGCAGACAGAGTCATTGTCCTTAAGGACGGACGGATCGTCGAAGAGGGTGACGTCTTTACTATCTTTGACTCTCCACAGCACCAATATACCAGGAAACTTCTTTCCGCCCTTTAGGCTATGAACTTCCTGAATCCCTCCACTATTTTCTCTGCGTTTACCTCGTACTCTCCCCTTGCTATCTGTTCTTTGATCTCTTTTACCTTACGGGAGAGGTCTTCAAAGTCTGCCTCGAGGGCCTTTCTGGCTTCCTGAGAGATCTCCACCACGTCCTCTTTCCTCTGAACCTCGTTGACCTCAGGAACTTCCTTTTTAATCACCCTCTTCTCGGTTTCAAGCGCCTGACCAATAAGCCTGTTAAGATTTACCTTGTCTATCATCTCAAAGATCAGTATCGGACATTTTTAAGGATTTTTCAATATTCTTATATGCTTCCCCGATGTAGTTTAAAAGGTCTGTCGCTCTAATGCTCTGGGTGTGGTTCCGTTCTTCTGCAATCTCTCCGGCAATTCCATGAAGGACAACACCGAGCCTGAGGGCCTGTCCGATGTCTTCCATCTTTCCCATAAGAGCTGTGAGAATTCCTGAAAGAATGTCACCAACTCCCCCTTTGGCCATGGCCGGTGTTCCCCTGAGAGAGATCCAGACACTCCCGTCCGGCTCGGCGATAACTGTCCTCGCGCCCTTGAGAACAAGGAAACACCGGTTTTGCTGGGCAAATTCACCCGCAACCTCAGTTTGATTGTGAATGATCTCC
Source organism: Aquificaceae bacterium (assembly GCA_027049085.1). GTDB lineage: Bacteria > Aquificota > Aquificia > Aquificales > Aquificaceae > Hydrogenivirga. The sequence continues at coordinate 9,108 of JALTVH010000201.1, forward strand.
TCCTTTTCAATGCCTGTGAGTCTTGAAAACTCACCTATATGAGGTGTGAGAACAGCGGGGACCTCCCTGTCTCTGAGGGGCAAGAGGTCACCCAGATCTGCCAGATTGTTGATGCCGTCAGCATCTAACAGTATCCTTCCCTTCCATCCTTTAAGGAGGTCCCTCACGATATCCTGCCCCTCCTCAAACCTGTCCATTCCCATCCCGATCCCCAGGGCGCTGAAACGCTCTTGATTCTCAAGGATTTCCCTCACCGCAAAATAGGAAAGGCGATTGGCACCTTTAAGGGGCAGGGTCATCTCTTCAATCAGGGAAGCCTCAAGGATCGGGTTCAGCTCCTCTGCGATACCCACTGAAACAAGCCCCGCTCCCGCTGAGGTTGCAGCCAGGGCGCTCATTATAACCGCACCTGTTTTTCCCCGTGATCCCCCCACCAGCAGAACGTGGCCCTCTTTTACTTTGTGAGTGTCGGGCTCTCTATTGGGAAGAAGGAGATCGCAGGGCTCTATGGTTTCCCTTCTGATACCTGCTGCAAGGTGCTGGGGAATTGAGATGTCCGCAACGATCACGTCACCGCAGAACTTGGAAGCAGGGAAGAGGATGTGGCAGATCTTAGGAAACTGAAAGGTTACCGTTAGGTCAGCTTTTATAAAGGGCTCCTCTGCCTTTCCGCTGTCTGCGCTGAGTCCAGAAGGCAGGTCAATGGCTACAACGGGCTTTCTTGAGGCGTCTACTCTGCGGATTAATTCAATGTAGGGCTCCTTCACAGGGGGCTTGAAGCCGGTTCCGAGGAGCCCGTCAATGATAAGGTCATAATCTGAGAGGTCAGGAAGGTCTGTGTAAACCTTCACGCCTACATTTCTGGCGATCCTAAGCTCAAGGGCGGGATCTCCACCAAGGTCCTCACTGACAAGATAGAGGTGGACTTCCCTTCCAGAGAGTCTGAGGAGCCTTGCAACCACTATGGCATCACCTCCGTTGTTTCCCTTGCCAGCGAGGGCTATTATCCTCTTTGCATCAGGAAATCTATCTATTACCGCCCTGAAGACCGCCCTCCCCGCATTCTCCATAAGGACGACTGAAGGAATACCTATATCTTCAATAGCATTCCTGTCTATCTCAGCCATCTCATGGGCTTTTAGCACCTTCATGAATTAAAATGATAACAGCTATGTTTGAGAGAATTGTTTCTGCCTTTAAAGAGAGTGCCCAGGTTAAGCTTGCCTTTGTTGAGGATAACAAGGAGAGGATCCATGAAGTCGGTTCCATAATGGCCACCGCGGTGAAAGAGGGAAATAAAATAATTCTCTTTGGCAACGGAGGAAGTGCCGCGGACGCCCAGCACATAGCAGCTGAGATAGTGGGAAGGTTCAAAAAGGAAAGGAATGCCCTTCCCGCCATCGCGCTGACGACAGACACCTCAATCCTCACCGCTGTCGGGAACGATTACGGCTTTGAGACCATCTTTGAGAGGCAGGTTGAAGCCCTCTGCCTTCCTGGAGATGTGGCCATCGGGATCACTACTTCAGGCAATTCGGAGAACGTGATCCGTGGATTGAGAAAGGCTCACGACCTTGGAGCCACAACTGTGGCCTTTACGGGCAGAAACGGAGGAAAGGTGGTTGAGATAGCTCATTACAGCTTTATAGTGCCCTCCTATGAGACTCCGCGCATTCAGGAATGTCACATTACCCTCGGCCACGTCCTGTGCGAGATAATTGACGAACTGGTATGAAGAGGGCTCTCCTTCTTGTTAAGGATTCAGACAAAGCAAAGGAAACCGCCCGATATATAAGCAACCTTCTTCGGAAGAAAGGCGTTATGGTCAGCCTTGCCCTAAACAGGGGAAAAGGCACTCTCCCCCTCAGGGACAAGGACCTTATGGTTGTGATCGGCGGAGACGGGACCTTTCTGGCGGGTGCAAGGATAGCATCGCGCTTTGGCGTGCCTGTGGTGGGCGTAAATGAGGGGCGGTTCGGCTTTTTGACCGAGATAGAAAAAGAGGAAGCTGAAGAGGCCTTTGAAGCAATTCTAACCGGAAGAGTCAAACCTCAGAGAAGGATGATGATCTCAAGCTATCTGCTCAGGAACAGCAAGAAGAGGAGGCTGGGCACCTTTCTGAATGACGTGGTGGTTTCAAAGAGTGCCATATCAAGGATAATGGAAGTTGAGGTCTTTGCGGATGGAAAGTTTATGGTTCACGTTCACGGTGACGGGGTGATAGTTTCAACGCCGACAGGGTCCACAGCCTATTCCCTCTCTGCGGGGGGACCGATCCTCATGCCCGAATCACGGGCACTCCTCGTGGTCCCCGTATGCTCCCATACACTTTCCAACAGGCCAGTTGTTCTACCCGCTCACAATACGGTTGTTTTAAGGCACCTCTCGGGAACGGGCTCCTGCTTTCTCACCATGGACGGCCAGGTGGGAATGGATCTCAAAAGGGGCGACCTCATAGAGGTCCGTGCCTCAAAGAGAGTTTGCAAAATCTTCACTCACCCCTATAAGGACTTCTTTGAGATCCTCCGCAACAAGCTCGGCTGGGGATAATACGGGCCCGGGAGGACTCGAACCTCCGACCTGGGGATTAGAAATCCCCTGCTCTGTCCAGCTGAGCTACGGGCCCTTGGCGGGATAATATTATATTTAAGCTGAGTTCAGAAATTGGTAATTATCAGTTCCCTCGCCGAGTCCTTTCTTGAGCAAGCCTTTGAATTTATGAACCTGTTTGTCCTCACCTCTATTATTCTGAAGCCCTTATAAAGATCTCTGATAAAGGGCGTATCCGAGTTAGAGAGGATCAGATAGCATCCCCTTCTGTCCAGGTTTCGGAAGATCCGGGCAAGTCTTTCCTGCTCAGACGGGGGAAAGTCCTCACGGACATACTTGGTGAAGCTTGCGGTTTTTGAAGAGGAATGATAGGGCGGGTCAAAGTAAACCAGGTCTTCCCTTCCCGCAGAGGCCACAGCCCTCTCAAAGTCCTCGCAGAGGATCTCCTTGCCCTTCAGTGCCTGTGAAACTGCCAAAAGGTTTTCCTCATTACAGATATTGGGACGTCTGTATCTGCCAAAGGGGACGTTGAACTCGCCCTTAGAGTTGACTCGCCACAGACCGTTGTAGCAGGTCTTATTGAGGTAGATGAACCTGCTTGCCCTCTCAACGGGGCCGAGCTTTGAGGGGTCAAGGGACCTGATCTGGTAGTAGTATTCCCTCTCGTTTCTGTGTTTTTTGAGGCTCTCAATCAGCTCACGGGGCCTGTCCCGGACCACGATGTAGGCGTTTATCAATTCCTCATTTCTATCAGCAAGGACTGCCCTTTCGGGCAGTAGCGAGAAAAAGAGCGCCCCTCCGCCCAGGAAGGGCTCGTAGTAGGTTTTGAAGTCTTGCGGGATCAGCTCAAGAAGCCTTCCGAGGATCTGAGTCTTTCCGCCAGCCCACTTTACGAAAGGTTTTGGTTTCAACGTCGGGGTGGTGGGACTTGAACCCACGACCTTCGGCTCCCAAAGCCGACGCTCTGCCACCTGAGCTACACCCCGTTGCAGAATAATTATTATATGCCTCACCTTATCGTCATCGGAGGACCCACTGCGGGCGGAAAGTCTCAAATTGCCGCGGATCTTGCTCTGAGAATCGGCGGGGAGATCATCAGCGCTGACTCAATGTGTCTTTACAGGGGTATGGATATTGGGACAGCCAAGCCTCTGGAAGAGATGAATAGGGTTCCCCACCACCTCATTGACGTCTTTGAGCCGGGGGAGAGGGTTGATGCCAAGGTTTATGAGAGGCTTGCAATGGAAAAGATAGAAGAGATTTCCTCTC
>JALTVH010000202.1 GCA_027049085.1 Aquificaceae bacterium
TTCCAAGAGCGGGAAGGTCACCGAAAATGTTCTCAACGTTAAGCCAGCCCACTTTGAGCAGCTTTTCCCTGTAGTTTCCGATCTCCTTACCGTAAACCTTTAAAAACTCCTCGTAGTACCAGAAGGTAGAGAATAGAAGCTGAGGAAGTTTTCTGTAAAAGAGCCTGTCGTCTTTGAAGAGCTCCTGAGCCTTTAAATAGGCCTCCTTGAAGTTGTTGGTTTCAAGGTTTATCAATGCCAGGTAATATAGGGACCTCTCTTCATAGACGCCGAAGGCGTCGTTTTTGAGAGCGAGCTCAAGGTAAAGGAGGGCCCTTCGCCAGTCACCGAGCTTATTGTGGGATATTCCGAGTCTGAAGAGAACGTGGGGATCTTCCCTCAGGTATGGGTTTATGTTGATTGCCCTTGATAGAAGTTCAAGGTTTGTTTTGTACTTGCCCATGTTGAAGTAGTAAAAGGCGAGGGTCATGTAGTAAAAGTCAAGGTAATCCCTTGGCACTCCTTTCTTTGCAAGGTCTTTGATGTAATTGAAGTTTTCTATAGAACCGCTCAGAGCGGTTGCGTAGCCGAGCTTTATGAGGTACTCCTTCTTTTCTGTTTCGCCGTAAAGGTTGGCGTAAATGTTCTTGGCATCATCGTACCACTGAAGGAGGAGGTAAGAGTCTGCTATGAATTCCCTCTGAGTGTTAATGAACCGCGGAACCTTGTAGCGGAAGGGATACTGGTTAAGGTAGCCGATGGAAGCAAGGATACCCTGCCTGCTCCTGTAACCATAGGAGTAAAGGGCATAGCTCTTACCTATGTAAAGGTAGGAGAGCTCTCCGTAATAGGAATAGGGGTCCTGAATGTAAGCTCTTGAGAAAAAGATAAGGGCATCCCTGTAATTGAGAACTTTAAGTTCCCTGAGGCCTCTCTCAAAGTTTCTCTTTATAAGGCTCTGGTCCTTGGTGGTCTGGGCATTAAAGGAATAGGTTGAGACCAGAATTATTGAAAGGGCGACTGTCAGCTTTCTCAGAAATCCCCTCATTTCTATCTATAATATCCCTTTCTCTTACATCTCTCCGAACTGTCCTGAAGGACCTTCCTATCAGCTCGTTCCCGTTAATCCTGATGCTCTCAAGACCAACCCCTAACATGCTGAGTGTCTTCTGGAGCCTTCCCGCATCAAGGAAGGATATGTAGTTCTCAAGGGCGTTCTTTGCCTTGACCTCAACTGACAGATTGCTGTGAACTGTGTTAAAGCGGAAATTAAACTGGGTATCTTCAAACTTAATGTTAACGGACTTTACCTCACCTTTAGCGGGTATCTGAGGAAGTTCTTTTTTCATCACCTGCTCTGTCCCTTGAGCACTTTCGGTGTGCATTTCAGACCGTAGGTTAACGGGAGTGGTACCTGCTGTGTTTTGTGGTTCAGACCTTGCGGTATGGACCTTCTTTGCCAGTGGTTTTTCAGTGTTAAGTACCCTCTCCTGGATTTGATTTTCAGACATCGGTCTCTGCACCCTGTCCTTTAAAAAGGAATTTACCCCTTCCCTTTCCTCGACGATCTGATTCTCAATAAATTTGTCCGGATCATTGACCTGCATTTTTCCAGGGTGTGATCTCTTAACCGTTTCATCACCTGCCGGTTCCTTTTCGGAAAGCATTACATAAGCCCGGAGGTTATTCTTTTCTTGCTCAGGGATAGAACCTTCTATAACTGGTGTGTCTGTTTTTATAGAGGGCTCACTCTTGGGGTTTTCTACCATATGGTGGTTCTGAGCTTTAACGTCTTTTATGATCAGGGTTGTGAGTCTTCCTGACGCCAGATATTCAGGGGATTTCTGAGGTTGTAAATTACCTTCGGGTAAAAGCTGATTTGTTTCCTGAATTCCTGTAGTGATTTTTCTTCTGGAGGTAGCATCATTTTCAAGCTGTGTCTGTCCTGTTCGATGAACATTGAGGACTGGATTGGAATGTAATTTACCTTCAATGACCCCTGGTGGCTCTTGGGGCAACTGGTGGAAAGGGGGTGGAAATGGCCTTGTCTTTTCCTGAATTAGATTTTTCTTTACACCGGGGATGACTGCCGGAAGGATCTTGCTATCGTCAGGGTTCCTTGACTGGAAACCTTCTGTTTTTCTACCTTCTTCTTGTGTAAGGAGGCTAAGGAGTATCTCCTCAAAGGGGACATCTATTAGGGTATCCTTCCCCTGGGATTCCCCAGACCCCTCTGGGGAGAACTTGCCAACGATGAGCAGTTTCTCAAGCATAGCTCTGATAACTGTTAATCGGCACTTCGGGCAGATGTTATAATTTTCTGGCTCAAATGTTAGGAAATCTGGTTGTTCAGAAATTTGGCGGAACTTCTGTTGGAAGTTTAGATAGGATTGAGAAGGTTGCTAAGAGAGTTGCATCAACCCTCAGAGCTGGAAAAAAGGTAGTCGTTGTATCTTCGGCAATGGCGGGGGAAACTGATTCACTTATTGACCTTGCAAAGGGAATAATGGAATTTCCCCCTGAGAGGGAAATGGACATGCTCCTTGCGACGGGTGAACAGAAAGCTATATCCCTCCTTGCAATGGCTATTACAAAGAGGGGTTATCCTGCTATCAGTCTCTGCGGCTGGCAGGTACCGATTGTCACCGACAGGGTACATACAAAGGCGAGGATTGAAAGGATAGGTATCCAGAGGATAAGGAACCTCCTTGAGGAGGGTTATGTTCCTGTAGTTGCGGGATTTCAGGGAATTACCGATGAGTGGGAGATAACTACCCTTGGGAGGGGCGGTTCAGACACAACCGCTGTTGCCCTTGCCTCTGCCCTTGCGGCGGACTGCGAGATCTACACCGATGTGACCGGCGTGTTCACTGCAGATCCGAGGATCGTTCCCTCTGCAAGGAAGCTTGAAATGATCTCCTATGAAGAGATGCTTGAGCTCTCTTCCCTCGGTGCCAAGGTCATGCAGATAAGGAGCGTGGAGTTTGCTGCCAAACACGGGGTTAGAATACATGTGAGGAGTTCCTTTGAGGAGGAAGAAGGCACCTGGATAGTCCCCGAGGAGGAAGTAATGGAAAAGGTGGTTGTCAGAGGAATTACCCTTGATACGAAAGAGTCAAGGATCACAGTGGTCAGGGTTCCCGACAGGCCCGGCATAGCCGCAAAGCTCTTCAAGCCCCTTGGGGAGGCTCACATTGTGGTAGACATGATAGTCCAGAACGTGTCCCACGATGGCTACACCGATATGTCCTTCACGGTCAGCAGGAACGATGCACCAAAGGCTGAGGAAATAGTAAGAAAAACCGCAAAGGTGATAGGGGCAAAGGAAGTTATAAGGGACGACAGGGTTGCAAAGGTCTCAATTGTTGGTCTTGGAATGAGAAGTTCCTACGGAACAGCTGCTAAGATGTTTGAGATCCTCTCAAAGAACGGCATCAACATAATGGCAATATCTACCTCGGAGATCAGGATCTCCTGCCTCATAGATGAGAAGTATGGTGAGCTTGCTGTCAGGGAACTCCATGAAGCCTTCATTGAGGAGGGTGAGGAGATAAAGGTGGAAAACCATGGAGAAGGAAAGGGTAAGGAGGGTTCTTGAACGTCTCCGGGATCTCAGGATCCTCGTCATCGGCGACCTGATCCTTGACAGGTACCTCTACGGAAAGGTTGAAAGGATTTCCCCTGAGGCACCTGTTCCCGTTGTGGAGGTTGAGAAGGAGGAGGTGCGCCCTGGGGGAGCGGGTAACGTTTCTGCAAACCTGGCTGACCTTGGTGTTGAGACCTTTATCACCGGTGTTATAGGGAAAGATCCTGCAGGTGAGAGGATTCTGGAGCTTCTTAAGTCTAAGGGTATAAAGCCACTCCTTGTTACCGACTCGAGACCCACCACCCAGAAGACCAGGATAGTTTCCCTTTCTCAACAGCTCCTGAGAATTGACAGGGAAGAGAGAACCCCTGTAGGTGGAAAAGCCCTTGAGGAGTTAGTTGAGGTCATCAGAGAGTGTGACTTTGACGGGGTTATTGTTTCCGATTATGCAAAGGGTGTGATAGTGGGTGGTCTGATGGATCTTTTGAGAGAGAAGGGGCTTTTCTTTTCCGTTGATCCCAGACCGGTTAACAGAGAGCTTTACAGGGGCGCATCCCTGATGACACCCAACGAAAAGGAGCTCAAAGCTATGACAGACCCGCTGTCAAAGGAGGGTGTTGAGGAAAGAGGGCTGAAACTCAAGGAATCCCTTGAACTTGAAACCCTGGTCGTGACAAGGGGTCCAAGAGGAATGTCCCTCTTCAGGGAAGGTATAAAGCACTTTCCCGCCAGGGCAAAGGAGGTTTACGACGTTACCGGTGCAGGTGATACCGTTATAGCGGTACTGACCGCTGTTTACCTTGCTGAAGGTGACTGGGATATTGCCTGTGAGATGGCAAACCTCTGTGCGGGAATAGTTGTAGGAGAACTCGGCACCGCAACGGTTACGCCCGAGGAAATTCTAAGAGAGCTGGAGGTATGAAGGGAGGGGATTACGAGGAGAGAGTTGCTATTTATCTCACTGGACTTGGCTGGGAGGTCCTTGAAAGGAACTTCAGGTGCAGGGGTGGAGAGATAGATATAGTTGCAAGGGATGGCAGGGTAATAGTCTTTGTTGAGGTCAAGGGTGGAAAGAACTTTGATTTCGGCGATCCTGCCGAAAGATTCAACGCAAGGAAGCTTGGCAGGATACTGAGGTGTGCTTACAGCTTCATGGAAAAGAGGAACATCAGGTCACACTTCAGGGTTGACCTGATAATTGTGAGAGGGGAGGAAATTGAGCATATCAGAAACGTAGGTTTTTATTAAAACACCCCGCCGAAGGCGGGGTCCTTAAAGTTACTCTAAAATTTCAAGAACTACTCTCTTTCCTGTCTTCCTCCCCATTGCGGAAAGTAGGGTCCTTAAAGCTCTGGCTATCCTCCCCTGCTTCCCTATAACCTTCCCCAGCTCGGCAGGGTCAACCCTCAGCTCAATGACTATGGTCTTCTCGCCCTCAATTTCTGTGACCTGAACCTTCTCAGCGTTGTCAACGAGAGATTTTGCGGTTGTTTCAACGATGTCCTTCATTGCGCTCATGAGTGCACCTCCTTGGTGGTTTTCTTTTTAATGGTCCAGTAATCACCTGATTTTCTGAGCTCATAGCCTTCTGGAACGGCGTTTTTAAGGACACCTGCCTGAGAGAGAATCGCCTTTGCCCTATCGGCGATCTCGGCGCCCTGGGCGACCCAGTGCTTAACCTTATCTTCTTTAAGTTCAATCAAAAGCTTTCTCTTGGGATCATAGGTTCCCAGAATGTCAATGTAGTTTCCCTCTCTGGGTGAGCGAGAGTCCATGACTACTATCCTGTAAATTGGGTGGTGCCTTCTCCCGAATTTGGAGAGCCTGATCCTAACCGCCATACTCTTTCCTCCGATTTCTTGAGCAGTTAATTATATCAGATCCTGAAAGGGAACTTGGGCATTGGCACTCCCCCAGCACCTTTGAGCTTTCTCATCATCTTCCTCATCTCCTCGTACCTCTTGAGGACTCTGTTAACGTCTGAGATGCTCGTTCCGCTTCCCTTTGCGATTCTCTTTTTCCTGCTCATGTTTATGATCCTCGGGTTTCTCCTTTCTTCCGGTGTCATTGAGTTGATGACAGCGATGAGTTTCCTGAACTGGGATTCGTCAACCTTAACGTTTTTGAGCTGGGCGCCGAGGCCCGGGATCATCCCCAGAAGCTTCTCAAGGGGACCCATGTTCCTTATCATCAGAACCATCTCTTTGAGATCCTCAAGGTCAAAGTCGCCTGCCAGAACCTTGGTTGAGAGGTGCTGTGCCCTGTCTTCGGGTATGACTTCCTGAGCCTTCTCAACGAGGGACTGCAGATCACCCAGGCCGAGGATCCTCTGGGCTATCCTGTCGGGGTAAAAGGGTTCAAGATCCTCAATCTTTTCGCCAACACCGATGAACTTTATGGGGATTCCGAGAGCTGACCTGAATGATAGGGCTAGTCCTCCCCTTGCGTCACCGTCCATCTTTGTGAGGAGCGCTCCCGTAATTCCAACCGTCTCGTGGAAGGTCCTTGCGGTTTCAAGGGCGGTCTGACCCTGCATGGCATCCGCAACGTAGATTACCTCTGAGGGATTTACCGCTTCTTTAATGGACCTGAGCTCCTCCATTAGATCCTCATCAATGTGGAGTCTGCCTGCGGTATCAAGGAGGAGGTAGTCCGCACCTAACTTCTTTGCCTCTTCCTTTGCCTTCAGGGCTATCTGAGCTGGATTGAGGTCCCCCTCAAAGCCGAGGTAGGGAACACCCACCTGCTGGGAAAGCCTTTCAAGCTGTAGCATTGCCGCTGGTCTCCTGAGGTCGGTGGAAGAGACCGCAACCTGATGACCCTTTTTCTTTAGAAGGAAGGCGATCTTGGCAATGCTCGTTGTTTTTCCCGTTCCCTGGAGACCAACAAAGAGGACAGTTCCCTTCTTGAGGTCCTCTTTTTCTCCGCCCAGAAGATCCGTTAGCTCCTCGTAAACGATCATGGCAATCTGATCTGCAGGGGAAAGGTTCCCCTTTACCTCTTCACCGAGGGCTCTGGTTCTAACCTTCTTGAGGAAATCCTTGGTGACCTGATAATCTACGTCCGCCTCAAGGAGGGCGAGCCTGATTTCCCTGAGGGTGTTGTTAACCACCTTCTCTGTTAGTTTGCGGGTCTGTCTGAGTTTCCCAAGGCTCTTGCTCAGCTTGTCCGTTAGGAGCTCTAACATGGTATTAAAAAGTATAAAGGATATAATTTAAATGCCATGAGCCTTTCCGCAGATGAGATCCGATCCCTTTTCCTTGACTACTTTGAGAAAAAAGGTCATACAAAGGTCAAGAGCGCGTCTCTGATCCCAGAAAGCGACCCAACTCTTCTCTTTGTCAATGCGGGAATGGTTCCCTTTAAAAACGTCTTTCTTGGCATTGAAAAGAGGCCCTATAAGAGGGCGGTGTCCTGCCAGAAGTGTCTGAGGGTTTCGGGAAAGCACAACGACCTTGAACAGGTTGGCTATACATCAAGACACCACACCTTCTTTGAGATGCTCGGCAACTTTTCTTTTGGGGACTACTTCAAGGAAGAGGCTATAAAGTTTGGATGGGAATTCGTTACAGAGGTTCTCAGCATACCTCAGGAAAGAATTTACGTTTCTGTATTCAAGGATGATGATGAAGCCTTCAGGATCTGGCAGGAAGAGATTGGCGTGCCCGAAGACAGAATATGGCGCCTTGGGGAAGAGGACAACTTCTGGCAGATGGGAGATACGGGTCCCTGTGGACCCTCCTCGGAGATTTACGTTGACAGGGGAGAGGAATACGAAGGTGACGAGAGGTATTTAGAGATCTGGAACCTTGTTTTTATGCAGTACGAGAGGGATGAAAAAGGGAACCTCTCGCCCCTCCCAATCCCGAACATAGATACAGGGATGGGCCTTGAGAGGATCGCAAGCGTTCTGCAGGGGACAAGGACGAACTTTGAAATAGACATAATAAAACCACTCATTGAGTTTGGAGAAAACACTGCTGGAGTCAGATACGGTTCTGACCCTCAGACAGACGTTGCCCTCCGCGTTATAGCTGATCACCTCAGGGCTCTGACCTTCGCGATCTCTGACGGCGTTCTTCCTTCTAATGAGGGGAGGGGATACGTGATCAGGAGGATCCTGAGGCGGGGGATGAGGTTTGGCTACAAGCTCGGTATTGAAGATCCCTTTCTTCACAGAGGTGTTGAGGTTGTCGTTGACCTCATGAAGAATCCCTATCCTGAGCTTGAAATGTCCCTTGAGTTTGTCAGGGGCGTTGTAAGAAGTGAGGAGGAGAGGTTCGTAAGAACGCTCAGGTCGGGTATGAGCGCTGTTGAGGAGATGGTTTCCCTTGCAAAGGAAGAGGGAAGGGATTATCTGAAGGGCAGTGAAGTTTTCAAAGCCTACGATACCTATGGCTTTCCCCTTGACCTGATAGATGAGATCGCAAGGGAAAAGGGGCTTACCATTGATATAGATGGATTCAGGGAGGAGCTTGAGGCTCAGAGGGAGAGGGCAAGGAAGAACTTCAAGGTAGGGGCAAAGGAGGTTGATCCAGTTTATGAGCACCTCAGGGAGATAGGAAAAACCTCTGAATTTGTTGGATATGACCATCTTGAGGTGGAAACCGAGCTGATAGCCGTGGTAAAGGATGGGGAGGTCGTCTCTGAAGTTGATGAAGGGCAGACCGCGGAGCTTGTTTTGAGGAGAACACCCTTTTATCCCGAAGGCGGAGGTCAGGTCGGAGACACGGGGATCGTTGAAAGTGCCGATTCCCTTTTTGTAGTGGAGGATACAAAGAAACCTGCAGAGGGTGTAATCGTCCACGTGGGAAAGGTCAGGCACGGAACACTGAAGGTCGGCCAGAGGGTCACAGCGAGGGTTGACCAGGAGAGGAGAAAGGACGTTATGAGGAACCACACCGCCACTCACCTTCTTCATGCAGCTCTGAAAACTGTGCTTGGTGAGCATGTTAGACAGGCAGGTTCGCTGGTGGCAGACAGGTACCTGAGGTTTGACTTCACCCACTTCAGCGCCCTGAGCGACAAGGAAATAAGGGAGATAGAAGCCCTCGTAAACCAGAAGATAGCTGATAACCTTCCTGTAGAGGTAACAGAAACAGATTACCAGAGCGCTATAAAGAGCGGGGCGGTGGCTATCTTTGAGGAAAAGTACGGCGACAGGGTTAGGGTGATCTCTGCGGGGGAATTTTCAAGGGAGCTCTGCGGGGGAACCCACGTCAGGAGAACCGGTGATATAGGATACTTCAGGATAGTCTCTGAAAACTCTGTTGCGTCGGGGATAAGAAGGATAATTGCTATGACGGGAAGGTGGGCAGTCAATTCTGCCTTTTTGGACAGAAAGCTTATAAGGGACCTTTCTTCAGAGCTTGCCTGCAGGGAAGAAGAGATCCTTGAGCGTGTCAGGGACCTGAAAGAGAAGCTGAAGGAGAAAGAAAGAGAAATAGAAAAGATCAGGGAAGAGAGGGTCCTGGAGAGCCTGGATAAAAATGTTCAGAGGGAGGAAGTCGGCGAATTTACCTTATTCTGGGGTGTCCTTGAGGATATTCCCCAGGGAAGTCTCAGAAACCTTGCGGACATTCTGCGCCACAAAACAGGGAAGGATGTTGTGTTCCTTGTTTCAAAGAAAGATGATAAACTGACCACCGTTCTCGCAGTTTCAAAAGAGATATCTGACAGAGTTAGAGCCGATGACCTTATAAAGATGGCCGGCAGGGAAATAGGTGGTGGTGGAGGAGGAAGGCCTGACATGGCTCAGGGTGGTGGGACAAAGCCTCAGAACGTGGAGAAGGCTGTTAAAATTATTAAGGAAAGATTAGCAAATATCTCTGGAGGAAAAGGATGAGGACGTTTCTGGTTGTCCTTGCAGCGGGCATGATCCTGACAGGTGCGGGATGCCAGAAGCAAGAGGAAACGCCAGAGTCACAGAAGGCGGATCAGACCCAGAAAACCACCGAGGCTCAGTCTGAGAATACAGGACCCTTTGCAGAGGCTATCCAGCTTGCAAAGGAAAAGGGATGTTTTTCCTGCCATGACGTCTCGGCAAAGAGGGTTGGTCCAGCCTATAAAGAGGTTGCAAAGAGATATGCAGACGAGGAGGGAGCTGTTGACATACTCGTAAAGAGCATAACCGAGGGTAGCATGGGCAAATGGGGAACAATTCCAATGAACAAGCAAACGGGAGTGACTAAAGATCAGGCAAAACTTCTTGCAGAGTGGATCCTTTCCCTCAAATGACTTCCCTGAGGACCCTCTCTGAAATGTTGCACATGAGTTCGTAGGGAATTGTGCCTGCCCTTCTTGCAAGGTCACCGAAGGTCTGGCTTTCTTCTACAACTGTGACCCAGTCTCCAACACGGGCAGGACAATCACCAAGGTCAATAACTGTCATATCCATGGTGATGTTTCCAAGAACAGGCAATTTAAAGTCCCGCCAAAGAAGGGAAATCTTATTGGAAAGGACCTTCATAAGTCCATCAGCATAGCCAAAGGCAACCACTCCTATTCTTGTTGGTTTCTGGGTGACAAAGGTCCTTCTGTAGGAAATGGGGTACCCTGCAGGGACTTCCTTTACCGAAATCAACCTGGCTTTAAGAGAAAGGGCAGGGGTAAGGCTGAGGGGATAATCCCTGAGAGGCTTTTCTCCGAAAATTGCAAGACCTATACGAACGTGGGTTGTGAAGGGCACCCTGTAGATGATCCCCGCAGAGCTCTCAAGGTGAACCATCAGGCTCTTTCCCTCGTATCTCCTGATTATCCTCTCAAACTTATCTATCTGTTCCTCAGAAAAATCCCTGTCTGCTGGTGTTGAGAGGTGGCTCATGATTCCCTCAATTCGCGGGTCCATAATGAACTCATTCACAAATCCGAGCCTGCCCATTCCCGTGTCGTACTTGATGTGGAAAGGGATATTTTCGTTCCCTATTACCTTGAGATGTTCTATATCTGAAATCACGGGCGTAAGCCCGTACTCTTTCAAGGTTCTAAGTTCCTCCGGAAGAACACCTCCCAGCACAAGGATCCTTTTTTTGATCCCGATTTCTCTAAGCTCAACTCCTTCCCCGACCGTTGCAACCGCAAAGGTATCAACCTCATCAAGATCCTTGAGTACAGAGCTGATCTGGGCAACGCCCACCCCGTAGGCGTTAGACTTTACAACGGCGATGATTTTCTTTCCTGTGAATCTTGTTATTTCCTTTACGTTGTTTCTTATTGCTTCTTTATTAATTGTCAGGAGTGACCTTGGGAGAGAGGTTACACTGTTTATCTCCTTGATCACCCTTTAGATTTTAACCCAGTTAAAATTTAGCTATGGGCGAAATAGGGATCATCGGACTGGGGAGGATGGGCCTCGGGATCGGTCGGAGGCTCAAAAGGAAGGGCTGGACTGTATTCGGCTTTGACCCTTCAGAAACCGCCAGGTCAAAGGCTGAGGAGGGCGGTATTGAGGTCTTTGACGATCCTGAGTTCCTTTGCGGGAGCTTTTCGGAGGAGAAAGTTCTGTGGATCATGGTGCCCCACGAGGTAGTTGATGGGGTTATCCAGGACATTAAGGATTCCCTTGTGGAAGGGGACATCGTCATAGACGGTGGAAACTCCTTTTTCAAGGATTCCATCAGGCGTTTCAATGAGCTTTCCTCAAGGGGTGTTCACTTCCTTGATGTTGGAGTAAGCGGTGGCATCTGGGGTGAGGAAGAGGGCTACTGCCTGATGATCGGTGGGGAGGAAAGTGTTTTTAAAAGGATTGAGACTCTCTTCAGAGACCTCGCTTATGGTGGTGATGGTTACAGTTTCCTCGGTAAGCCTGGGGCAGGACACTTTGTGAAGATGGTTCACAACGGAATTGAGTACGGAATGATGCAGGCGATCGCAGAGGGCTTTGAACTTATGGAGGAAAGCGACTTTGACCTTAACCTTGAAGAAGTTGCAAGGATATACACGAGAGGAAGCGTGATCCGTTCCTGGCTCATGGACCTGACCCACAGAGCCTTTAAGGACTTTGGGGACCTCTCATCCCTTGAGGCGGTTGTTCAGGATTCAGGGGAGGGTCGCTGGACCGTGCAGACAGCAGTTGAGCTGGGTGTTCCTCTGTGGGTTATTGCGGACTCCCTATTTACAAGATTCCGCTCAAGACAGTCAAATTCTTTCAGGGACAGGCTGCTATCAGCTCTGCGGTATGAGTTCGGGCGCCACGAGGTCAGGAAGAAGGATGAGTAAGGGGGTCGCCTTCTTTATCTTCGGGGGAACTGGAGACCTTGCAAGAAAGAAGCTATACCCCGTGATGGAACGTCTTATAAAAAAAGGAAAGCTCAGTGATCTTAAAGGGGTGTATGCCCTTAGCAGAACAGAGGAGAACATTTACGAGTTTATGAAGAAGTTTGACTCCCGTCTTTCAGAAGTTTTCAAATACATGCCCTTTGATGTTACCGACAGGGATCACTATCACAGGCTTGATAAGGTAATATCAGGTTTAGAGGGTGCGGAACTTATCTTTTACCTGGCACTGCCTCCTCAGCTCTTTGAGAGTGCTATAGTTCACACGGGGGCAACTCTGCGCCACTACATGAATCCCAGAAAGATAGTTATTGAAAAGCCTTTCGGTTTTGACCTTGAATCTGCAAAAAAGCTTAACTTTCAGCTAAAGCGCTATTTCACTGAGGACGAGATCTACAGGATCGATCACTTCCTTGGTAAGGTTGCTATTCAGAATATTCTGAGCTTCAGGTTTTCCAACTATATCTTTGAGGGAATTTGGAATAAGAATTTCATAGACAACGTCCAGATCTCTGCGCTGGAAGACATAGGTCTTGAGGGAAGGGCAGGCTACTACGACAGGATAGGCGCCCTCAGGGATATGGTTCAGAATCATCTTCTACAGATCCTGTCATTCCTTGCCATGGAACCGCCTGCGGTGATATCTGCAGAGAGGATCAGGGATGAGAAGGTTAAGGTTCTTGCCTCAATTAGAAGACTTGAGGAGGCTGAGATAGAACAGTGGGCTGTGCGTGGCGTTTATAGAGGTTACAGGGAGGAACTTGGAAAGGAAAGCCATACAGAGACCTATGCCTGCGTAAAGCTCATGATTGATAACTTCCGGTGGGAAGGAGTTCCCTTTTATCTTAGAACAGGCAAGAGGCTCAGAGAAAAAAGGACTCAGGTGGTTGTGGTCTTTAAAGAGATACCCGGCAATTTCAGCAGGCTGATAGGATGCACACCTGCGCCCAACAAGCTTGTTTTTGACATAGCACCCCGGAACAGGGTTCGTTTCTTCTTCCAGACCATGCCCCCTCAGGGTCTCCTTGGCTGTTCCTTAGA
>JALTVH010000203.1 GCA_027049085.1 Aquificaceae bacterium
AAAAGCTATGGTAACCTGCTACCAGTGTCACCAGGGTTTGGGAATCCCAAGGCTTAGGAAGTTTGTCCCCGCCGAGTCGATTCATTCTAAACATCAGAGGATCACCCAGAACTGGGGTATGTCCTGCACCTCCTGTCATCAACAGATAACAGAGATAAGGGGTTATTGAAAATCGAATTGAGGCCAGAAAGGATATTCCTTGTAGGTTTCATGTGCAGTGGCAAGACGCGTGTCGGTCAGGAGGTTGCAAAACGCCTGGGATTTGATTTTATAGACCTTGACAGGGAGATTGAAAGAAAAGAAGCTATGACCATTCCTGAGATCTTTAAAGAGAAAGGGGAGGTCTACTTCAGAAGGCTTGAGTTTGATATGCTGAGGGAAGTTGCAAGTAGAAAAGGAGTCGTTATCTCAACAGGGGGAGGTCTCGGCGCAAACCCTGAGGCTATGTCCTTTATGAAGGAAAGGGGGACTGTTGTTTGGCTGAGAGTTAGCTTTGAAAACTTCCTTAGAAGGTGTTCCTCTAAAAAGGACAGGCCTCTCCTTGCAAGGGGAAGGGATTATCTGAAGAGGCTTATGGAAGAAAGAGAAGAGGTTTACAGGGGAGCACATATAACCGTTGAGGACGAGGGCGGTATTAAGACAAAGGTTGAGAAGATTATTTCTCTTATCTCTTGCGGATCTTCCCCACAGTAAGCCTGTGGCTCGAGGAAAGTATATCCTTCAGGAGGCCAACGTGAAACCTTTCGTGGTTTCTTATCCATCCTATTAACTTTCTCGCCTCCTTATCCTCAACCTTCTCAAGGGCTGAGTCGTATTTGTTGAGCGAACCTTCTTCCTTAATGACCTTTATTCCGATATCTGCCTCTTCAACCTCTGGTTTTGAGATGTCGGGAAGAACACCCCTTTCTGAAAGGTGCTCCCCTATCTTTCCCATGTGAACCATGCTCTCAATTGCTATGTCTAAGTACCTGTGACTGTGAGGACAGGACCTGTCATTAAAGTAAGCGTGAAGGTACTCAAGGATGTTTCTGTACTCTTCCGTGAAAAGCCCTGATAAAATTTCCTCCTCATCAGAAGCCGGTGACCTTGCCACCCTGCTTACACTGTACTTTCTTTTAACCTCTTCCAGAATGTTACCAAACCTCTCTCTGTGGGCTGTTTCGTCTTTTATCACCCGGTCAAGGAGTCTCTTAACAGAATCGTCTTTTACAGCGTCAAGCTGAGCTGAGTAAACCTCAATTGCTTTGTCCTCTGCGCTGATGTTGCTCTGAATCATCTTTTCCCATTCGGGTCCGGCTATTTTCAGCTCTTCCTCATTTCGTTCAATGGTGACTGTGCCCCCAAGTTCTCTAACCTTGTGGGCAAAGTATTTGAGGTGCCTCATCTCTTCCCTTGCTATCTCTTCAAGCTCTGATCTGATCTCTGGTTCATCCATAAGGAGTGAATGGACAAAGTACTGAATAATGGCAGAGTGTTCAAGGGATATGTTATACAGGAGTGACCTGATCGTTTCTCTTTTGTTCATTCAAAACTCACACGTTGAATCTGAAGTAGATTATATCACCATCCTTAACCTCATACTCTTTGCCTTCGGTTCTTACAAGGCCCATCTCCTTTGCCCTTGCCATTGAACCAGCTCTCATATAGTCCTCGTAGGAAAGCACCTCAGCACAAATGAACCCCCGTTCCATGTCGGAGTGAATCTTCCCAGCCGCCTGGGGAGCCTTTGTCCCTTTGAGGACCGTCCATGCCCTCGTTTCCTTCGGACCTGTGGTGAAAAAGGTTATCAGGCCCAGAAGGCTGTAACCTTCCCTTATAACTCTATTTAGTCCCGGCTCCTCAAGACCGTAGGCCTTAAGCAGTTCTTCCCTCTCCGAAGGATCAACCTCCGCAAGCTGAGCCTCAAGCTCAGCACAAATAGGTACGACAGGAGCCCCTTCCTTCTCCGCCATCTGCTTAACCCTCTCAAGATGAGGGTTTCCCGCCCCGTCTGGGAGATCATTCTCTGAGATATTTGCGATGTACATAACGGGCTTTAAGGTGAGCAGGAAAAGGACCTTCTCACCGTATCGTATTGTCTCTTCATCAAGGTTCGATCTATCTCTCCTCAGTGGTCGCAGATCATCAAGTATTTCCTTGAATTTCTTCAGATAATCAAGTTCCTTTTTTGCTTCCTTATCACCGCCTCTGGCGGTCTTTTCAACCTTCTCAAGCCTCTTATTAACCGACTCCAGGTCCTTGGCTATCAACTCAAGGCCAATGATCTCGGCATCCCTGACAGGATCCACATCGCCCTCAACGTGGACTACCTCAGGATTTTCAAAGCACCTCAACACCATTGCAATGGCGTCAACCTCTCTGATGTGGTGCAGAAACTGGTTGCCGAGGCCCTCGCCTCTGCTTGCACCTCTGACAAGACCAGCTATGTCAACGAACTCAATAAAGGTGGGAGTGACCTTTTCAGAGCCTTCAATCTCCGCTATCTTATAAAGGCGCTGATCAGGAACCTCAACCGCACCGACGTTGGGATCTATTGTGCAAAAAGGGTAATTTGCCCGCTGTGCCTTGGCAGATTGGGTCAGAGCATTGAAGAGGGTTGATTTACCTACGTTTGGAAGGCCAACGATTCCAATGCTCAGCCCCATTACTTTGATCCACAGATGTACCTGACGCCCTTCTCAGTCTTGGCCCAGTGGGGAGTTTCGGGATCAAGCTCAACCACGTCACCGGGAGTAAGAGTTAGCTCTTTTCCCTCAACACCTATGGTTACTTCTCCCTCAATTACCCACCTTACTTCCCTGTCTTGATGAGTGTGAGTTGGGTAGTAGGTGCCGGG
>JALTVH010000204.1 GCA_027049085.1 Aquificaceae bacterium
GGTCAACGTCACCCATACTGATACGTTCAGTATGGTCAATAAGTGTATTGATTGGCTCTTCAACGTACTTCTTGAATATCATGTAGCTGACAAAGAAGCTGAATATCACGCCGACGAAAACAAACATGAGTATGTAAACACCTATCTGTTTGTAGGAATCAATGATCGGTGTAAGGTCGTATCCAAGAATAACAAGACCTATGTTTTGCCTTGAGTAATCAAGGACAGGTTTTGCTATCACAGCATAGTTTTGGAGAACAAACACTGTATTGGGTCTTTCCATTGCTCTGAGCATTATGGGTCTTAGGAGAGGATTTGTCTCATAGTATAGAATGTAATCTCCTATCTTCTCAGCCCTTGGTGCCCACTCAGAGTGAGCTGCCGCCCTTTTGGTGATGAGCATGAGAGTGTCCATTCCAGTTAGCTCCTTTAACTCATCAAGTATAGGGTTAAAGGGTGTGATCAGCTCAACTGCACCCAGGTATCTGTCCCCTTCCGTAACAGGGTATGCACCTGTAACGATCGTCCTCTTGAGACCGATCTCAATTCCTTTCTGGGGAGCCCTTCTCTGAGCAACGGTTACTATAATGCGCCTAAACTTTGAAACGTCTATACCGAATCTCTCAGGGTTCCAGCTTCTGAAGTAAGAAGTTGCAGGAGGTGTAAGAAAATGAAGTCTGAGGTCATATATCCCAGAAAGGATTTCCAGGTCTGCTCTGACCTTAACATACTTGTAGAGGATCTTTCTGTTCTCTGTCTTGAAGGACCTCTTTACATCGGGATCCTGAGCAACCAGATAGGCAACAGATAAACCTGCTCTTTCCCTTGCCTCAACCTGCTTCAGGAAAACCTTGTAACCGTTGTCAAGAGCATCCTTTGCCTGCTTCTTCATCATTTGCTGGAGGAGAACAAAGCTTATTGCCCCAACCGACCCTATCAGGATCAACAGGATGACGATATTCGGAACAACGAACTTCTGGATAAGAGATACGTTTCTGAAATACCTCCCAACCATCAAAAACCTCCTCTTAGATTATATCGGGCGCATCGCTCTTAATTTTTTCAAGAAATTCTTTTCTCCCCGACTCCTCAGGTATTTCCTTCACGAGTTTTTCAATGATCGTCTTAAACTGGTTCTTTGTTAAAGAACCTTCCTTGAGCCCTTCATCCTTAATGATCTTGTCCCATAGTAGCCTTCCAACAGGACCGACGAGCCTGATAAAGTCTGCCTTAACCGCTGCGATGGTGTCAGAAGCTACCTCAGGTGACCCTTCCTCAACCTGAGAGGTGCTCAGCTGTATCTCCACAGGTTCAGGCTTTTCCACGAAGTTGACTGTATATAGGTAAACCTTACTTTCGGGAAGGTTTTCCGCCTTGATTGACAGCCTCTCCTTCAGGTCCTCTTCGGAGATGAAGAAACCCTTTTCCCTTATGAAGTTTTCAATTCTCTGACCTCTGAAGAAAAGGTCGTATCTGATTATCCCTTCGCTCTCTATTACCACTATGGCGTTGAGCTTTTCCTTTTCTACCACAGAGCTGGCTGACTGGAAATTTTCAAATACTCTCTGGTCCTTATTTATCCGATCTGGAGTCATAGAGTAGAGGAAGCTCAGGAGCTCATGCTCCGTTGAATACATTGACATGAAGGTGGTGGAAGGGTTAAGTGCAGAATTTATGAAGGTTACCGCCTGCTCACCAGACGTTCCGTTTCCTGCCTGAACACTTACCGGCTTTCCGCCGGTAAAGACTACACATCCTATCAATTTTGAATCTGTGTAAAAAGCCACGTAGCCATCAAGGTGGCTCCTCTCCGCAAGAGCAAACTCTTTATTAACATCCAGGAAACTAAGAGAAACGGGCTCCTGAGTTATTGTGCCGAGAGGGAAAAAGACGAGGGCTCCGTCTTTATCAGGTTCCTTTCTGTTTTCCTGAAAGGCGATAAGGTCGTCAAGGGTCGTTTCAACCAGAGATGCGGACCCTTCCTTTTCCTTAACCTTGAAGTTTTCCGGAGAAAGGATGAGCCTCCGGCCATCAGAGTTGATTGTTACCGCTCTTTTGGGAACACCGTTGAAAAAGAGAAGGTACTCATCCGAATCCCAATAAACAACCTTCAGAAATCCTGTAAGTTCCTTTTTTCTGACCTCTTCAAGGACGTTTGCGAGGTTCAGAACATTGATATCAATATCTTTAAAGAGAACCTTCTTTTGCATCGCTCACCTGCCTGTCCCCCGTATTAACATATCGGTCAGGTTTATCATAACTTTATATTACAACTGTCGCACAGGTCACAGATCGGACACTCACTGCATTTTGGATCCCTTGCAGTGCAGATTGTTTTACCGTGGTTAAGAAGCAGAAAGGAGAACTTAGTTCTCATATCTTCAGGGATCAGTTCCATAAGCTCAAACTCTATCTTGTCGGGGTCTTTCTGGGAGGTGAGCCCTATCCTCTGGGATACTCTCATAACGTGCCTGTCAACAATTATTGCTGGTAGTCCGTAGGCTCCACCGATAACCATGTTTGCTGTTTTGCGCCCCACCCCAGGAAGTTTCGTCATCTCTTCCACTGTTCTGGGAACTTCTCCTCCGAATATGTCAATGAGCCCCTGACAGCAGTTCTTGAGGAGTTTTGCCTTTCTCCTGTAAAAGTTTATGGATGAGATGTCCTTTTCAAGCTCATCAAGGGGAACTCTTACCACATCCTCTGGACTTCTATACTTTTTAAAGAGAGTTTTTGCAAGGTGATTTACCTTTTTATCCGATTCCTGAGCTGCGAGGATTGCCTCAATAAGTAGCTGAAAGGCGTTTTCGTACTCAAGTTCTAACCTTGCATCAGGATAGAGCTGCTCAAGCTCTTCTATTATCTTAGGAATTCTTTTCCTCAGATTTTCAGTTCTTTGAGGATCTTTTCCACGTGACCCTTTGCCTTTACGTTGTACCATGCCTTCTGCAACCTCCCTTCCTCGTCAATGAGGAAAGTTGACCTTATTATTCCCATCTTGGTTTTTCCGTACATCTTCTTCTCCCCGTAGGCACCATAGGCAGAAGCAACGCTGTGGTCGGGGTCGCTCAACAGTGTAAAGTTAAGATTGTATTTTTCCTTAAATTTCCTGTGGGAGTTTGTTGAGTCAGGACTAACTCCTACAACCCTGATCCCGAGGGAATTGAGCTGGCTAAGGTTGTCCCTGAAGTCGCAGGCTTCGGTGGTACATCCCGGTGTGTCGTCTTTAGGATAAAAGTAGAGAATCAGCTTTTCTCCTCTGAAGTCCTTAAGGCAGAATTCCTTTTCTTCACCTTTCTCATCTATACCCTTAAGGCAGAATTCAGGTGCCTTATCGCCTTCTTTTAGCATTTGCAAACCTCCCTTTTAGCTTACCATTTATTATATGACTGAATTTGTTTTTAAATCGGAGCTCTGGACCGCACAGTACACCGGGATAAAGGCGAATACCCTCGCTTCCTTCGCAAGGGCCCTGAGGGAGGTTGACGACGATACGATCTACTACCACCTTTACAGGAACCTCTTTGAGTACCACTTTATGCCCACGGAGTATGGCAATAGCTTTGCCTACTGGCTTGCGGAAAACGGATATCCCATCCTTGCTGAGAAATTTTCATCCCTTGATCTTATGGGCTGTACATGCATTCCCGATGCAAGGGATATCCTCTTGAATATCCTTGAGGAAGAGGCGGAGATATCGGACAAGATCTGTAAGCCCTTTCACTTTATCAGGGCGGTCAGGAAAACGCTAATAACCGGATTCATCGCAAGGGACATTAAGGAGTTTAAAGAGTGTATTGAGAACATCAGCATCAGTAGTCTCTTTTACCACCTTGTAACCTCCAAGCTGAATAAGTATCACACAAGTAACGATTTTTCTGTTTGGCTTGAAGAGCTGGGCGATAAGAGAAAGGCGGAACTGATAAACAGGCTGGACCTGATGGTCATGAGCCTTCATGAGGCAAGGAGATACATCCTTGATATTCTGGAGAGCTGAGGATGATTGAGGAGTTTGAAAGGTACGTCGGAAAGGGAACGATCGGAGAGCTGAAGGAACTTGCAAAACAGCTCAGGGGAGTGAGGATTCTCCATGTTAACTCTACCAAAGAGGGCGGCGGTGTGGCTGAAATCCTTTACAGGCTCGTTCCCCTTATGAATGAGCTGGGCGTAGAAACAAAGTGGGAGGTTATCAGGGGGGATCAGGAATTCTTTGGTGTGACCAAAAAGATACATAACTTGCTTCACCTTCCCTCCGGTGAAGGGCTCAGTCAGAGGGAACTTATCACTTACATGAAGCACACTTACGATAACATTTCATACGTTGATACAGAACCTTATGACGTAATCTTTATCCACGACCCCCAGCCCCTCGGGCTTATAGTTAAGAAGCGTAACGGTCAGAAGTGGATATGGCGCTGTCATATAGATATTTCAACCCCAGAAGAAGAAACATGGAAGTTTCTTGAGATGTTTATCAACGGCTACGATGCCGGGATCTTTCACATTCCCGAATTCGTGAGAGAAGGAGTTAGGATTCCCTCTTACATTATTCCCCCTTCAATCGATCCACTGCACGACAAGAACAGGGAGATAGACGACCATTTTATTCTCGGGGTCCTTGAAAAGTTCAAAATAGACCCTTACAGGCCCATAATCCTTCAGGTAGCAAGATTTGACAGGCTCAAGGACCCCTTCGGGGTGATATCTGCTTACAGGATGGTGAAGGGAAGGTACGACTGCCAGCTCATTCTTGCTGGTTCCTATGCAAGCGATGATCCAGAAGGAGAAGAGGTTTACAGGGAAGTAGTTGAAATGGCCGGCGATGACCCTGACATTCACATACTCAATCTTCCCCCGAACAGCCACCTTGAGATCAATGCTCTCCAGAGGTCAGCTACCGTTGTTCTTCAGAAGTCAATAAGGGAAGGCTTTGGCCTTGTAGTCTCTGAAGCAATGTGGAAAGGAAAGCCTGTAATAGGTGGAAACATAGGAGGGATAAGGCGCCAGATCATAAACGGTGTAACGGGTTACCTCGTTAACACGGTTGAGGGAACCGCCTTCAGGATCAAACAGCTCCTTTCCAACGAAAAGGAAAGGGTCAGGATGGGAAGAAACGCAAGGGAAAGGGTACGCCAGAGCTTTCTGATAACAAGGCACTTAAAGGATTATCTGCTTGTTATATACGAACTTGTCAAGTCCTGAAGGTACCTGTAAACTTCATCAACGTTTTCCAGCACCAGATCTGCAGGTACGTTGTTACCATTGCCTACAAAGACCGTTTTACCGCCGAGTTCTTTAACCTTTTCAAAGGCTATTAAGTCCGTTTTGTCATCTCCTATGTAAATTATCTCACCACAACTGTAGCCCGTTATAGATAGCACTCTTTCCACACCTTTGCCCTTATCAAAATCGCCGTAAAGAGCCTCAAGGACCATCTTCCCCTCAATTATTCTGACGGGTGGATGCCTCTTTACAAACTCTTCAAAGACCTCTCTGACCTTTTCTTCCAGCTCGGGAGTCTTTCGGTAATGGATCGCAAAGCACAGATCCTTTTCCTCAAAGATCACGCCGTTAAGTGATGAGATCCTTTTCCTGAGTGGTAAGAGGTCTGGTATTGAGCCTTCGGCTCTGAAGATCTCTTTTGAATCTCTGTGGATGACCGCACCGTGGGAGGTGACAGCAAAGATGCTTTGAGGAACAATACCGAAGACCATTTCCAGGGATTTAAAAGACCTTCCAGTTACTATGGAGAGGTTTACCTTTATGGAAAGTTCTTTGAGAAAGTTCTTTCTCTCCTCGGGTATGACTGCGTCTTCGGGTTCTCTTGTTATTGGTACAAGGGTGCCATCGTAATCAAGGAAGAGAAACATGCTATATATTTAAAAGAATAAATGAATTTAATAATAGTTTCAAACAGAGAACCTTACAGGGCCGAGCGGGTGAGGGGAACTTACAAGCTGGAGAAAACTATAGGCGGTCTTGTTTCGGCCTTTGAACCCCTCCTGAGGGAAAAGGGAGGCAAATGGATCTGCTGGGGAAGAAAAAGGAAGGGTCAGCCAGACCAACTGAAGGTTAACGAGAAGTTCTCGATCCATTACGTTCCGCTCACAAGTGCCGACGTTTCAGAATACTACTACGGTTTTTCCAACGAGACCCTGTGGCCTCTCTGCCACATGTTCCTTACAAGGACTCACTTTAATGACTCCTACTGGAAGGGATACAGACGCGTTAACAGAAAGTTTGCAAAGGTTGTTGTGGAAAACTGGGAAAGCGGATCAAAGGTTCTTGTCAACGATTATCACCTTGCCCTTGTACCCCAGCTTTTGAGGGAGCACGGGGTAACCGACCCCATATACTTTTTCTGGCACATACCCTTCCCTCCCTACTTCATGATGAGGTTTCTTCCCTCCCGCAGGGAAATCCTTGAGGGGATCCTCGGTGCAGATGTAATTGGATTTCACACTCAGCACTATGTTGACAATTTCCTGTCCTGCGTGAGGGAAATTCTGGGAGCCATGTACGACGACAATATAGTCTTCTGGAATGGAAGAAAGATCGAAGTGAGGGCTGTGCCAATAGGTCTTGACTCTGAGCTGTGGAAGAGCCTCTCTGTAAATACGAGGGTGATCAGGTACGCCAGTAACCTGAGGAAGAGGCTCAACGTTGAGTTTGTTGGTGTTGGAGTTGACAGGCTTGACTACACAAAAGGACTTGAGGAAAAGTTCAGGGGGATAGGTAGGTTCTTTGAAAAGTATCCCTCCTTCAGGGGAAAGGTTTCCTTTATCCAGATCGCTGCCCCCACCAGAACCAAGCTTGAAGATTACGTTGACATAAAGAGGAGGACCGATGAGATCGTTGGGATGATCGAGGGGAGGTTCGGTGAGCCTGGCTGGGTACCTATTTACTACTACTACAAAAATTATCCCGATGAGAGGCTTGCATCCCTCTACAGGATGGCTGATTTTGCCCTCGTTACACCTCTTATAGATGGTCTTAACCTCGTATCCAAAGAGTATGTTGCAACACAGGTTGACGGTGATGGTGTTCTTATACTGAGCGAGTTTGCGGGTGCAAGTATACAGCTAAGAGATGGTGCGATTATAGTCAATCCCTTTGATGAGGAGGAAATTGCTGAGGCTGTGTATATGGCGCTCAAGATGAAGAGGAGGGAGAGGCGGGAAAGGATGATGCAGATGAGAGAGGTAGTCCTGACAGAGGATATAAACTGGTGGATAAGGGAGTTTATGAAGTAGCTCAGAGGATGTATCTGCTCAGCTCTTCGTCCTGAGCAACATCCTGAAGCTTTGACCTTACGAACTTTCCGTCAATGATGATATACTGCCCAGCCATCTCGGGAGCGTTGAAGGATATATCCTCAAGGAGCTTTTCCATGACGGTGTGAAGCCTCCTCGCTCCTATGTTTTCCGTTCTGTTGTTTATCTCTTCGGAGATCCTTGCTATCTCCTCTATTGCATCCTCGGTGAACTCAATCTGAACCTCTTCCGTTTTCAGGAGTTCTGTGTACTGGCGCGTCAGAGCGTTCTCTGGCTCCGTGAGGATCCTCACGAAGTCCTCCTTGGTGAGGGATTTTAGCTCAACTCTGATGGGGAACCTTCCCTGAAGTTCGGGGATCAGGTCTGAGGGCTTGGACATGTGAAAGGCACCTGCACCTATAAATAGGATGTGATCGGTCTTCAGTGGGCCATACTTGGTGTTGACAGTTGTCCCTTCAAGGATCGGGAGGAGATCCCTCTGGACACCTTCCCTTGAGACCGCGGGACCGTGCCCCTGGCTCTTGACAGCCACTTTATCAATCTCATCTATAAAGATTATCCCGAAGTTCTCAGCCCTTGAGATCGCTTCCCGTGCGACCTCTTCCATGTCGATCAGCTTCTCTGCCTCTTCCTGCTCAAGGATCTTGAGGGCTTCCCTGACTTTAAGCTTTCTCCTCTTCTTTGAGGGCATGAGATTTGAGAACATTTCTCTGAGCTGATTTTCAAGCTCCTCAAGACCTGGAGGACCTGCTATTCCGATCATGGGAACAGCTTTTTCCCTGACCTCTATCTCTATCATCCTGTCATCCAGCTCACCGCTCAGGAGCTTTTCCCTGAGCTCTTCCCTCTTGAGGGCACTTGCCTCTTCCCTTATTCCGAAGCTTGTAAACTGCCTTGGCGTCAGGTGGTCCAGGATCCTTTCCTGGGCGAGCTTGCTGGCCTTTTCTTTAACCTGCTGGAGCTTTTCCCTTTTGACCATCTGATAAGATACCTCTGCGAGTTCCCGAACCATGGACTCAACATCTCTTCCAACGTACCCTACCTCTGTGTACTTTGTTGCCTCAACCTTGACGAAAGGTGCCTTAATTAGGTTGGAGAGCCTTCGGGCAATTTCCGTTTTGCCAACACCCGTTGGTCCGATCATCAGTATGTTCTTGGGTGCAACCTCGTCTCTAAGGTCATCAGGGAGGCGCTGTCTCCTCCAGCGGTTCCTGAGAGCTATGGCAACCGCCTTCTTTGCCTCTTCCTGGCCTATTACATACTTGTCAAGGTACTCTACTATCTTCTTTGGTGTGAGGTCCTCAAGAACCTCAGAAAGGGATTTCATCATCCTCTAAACCTCTTTTGGTAACCTCTTTGGGTGTGTTCCTGATGATATCTTCAAGAAACTCATCTATATTCTCTGGGAACTTATCAAACTCAAGGGGTGCGGGGAAGAACCTTTCTACCACCTCAACGGGCGGATTACCATAACCTATTGCAGGAAGTATCTTTTTTGCACCTCTCCTGGATGCTTCTCTGTAGGCTATCTTGTAGCCTTCCTTAAAAGCTGTTTCTATATCTTCAAATCTTTCAATTTCGTCTCCGAGCTCATAAAGAACTATGTCATAGGTTGTTTTTTTAAATTTTTCCCAGTCCTTTATCCCAACTATATAACTTTTACCTGACCATTCCTTTAGATGAACCGACTTCAGGCTCCCGAGCCTGAAGGACAGAATGTAGTAATCTATCAACTGCCTGTCTGCGTAGATGTCAAGGAAAAAGAAAAAATCCATCCCAAGCTCCTATAAGCTAATAATATAATCCAACGGTCATTATCGCTTGGTTTTTTTGCTATAATGGTAAATCCCGTGGAGGACTTTATGAACGAATTTGAGAAGCTCCTCAGCCAGTCCCTCCCCCAGGAAGAGACCTTCAAGAAAGGAAAACTCATAACGGGAAAGGTCATAAAGGTTAACGAAAGATACGTCTATGTTGATATAGGTTACAAGGTTGAGGGGATAATTCCACGGGAAGAGGTGGGCGAGATTAAGGAAGGTCAGGAGATTCAAGCTGTTATAGTGAAGATCTCCCCCAAGCTTGAGAACCCATTGCTTTCATACAGGGTCATAGCGCAGCAGAAGGAACTGGACAAAATTAGGAAGCTATACGAGGAAGGAAGGGATGTGGTGGGACAGCTCGAGAAGAAAACCAAAGGGGGGTTTATAGTTGATATTGAAGGCTTTAAAGCCTTTCTCCCTTCAAGCGAGACAGGGAAGAAGCTCAGTGTAGGAAAGCCAGTCAGGGTGAAGATCCTTGACGTTTCCCTTCAGAGGGGCAAGCCCAGAGTTGTTGTTTCCCACAGGGCGTATGTTGAGGAAGAGAGGGAAAAGAGAAAGCAGGAGCTTCTCAAAACTGTAAAAAAGGGAGACATTGTAGAGGGAAGGGTCATAAAAATAGACCCCGGAAAGGGAATAACCTTGCTCATTGAAGGTGTTTTGAGAGCCTTCCTTCCCAGAGAGGAGCTTTCCTGGGGAAGAGACAGGAACCCTTTCAACTATGCTGAAGTGGATGAGACCTTAAAAGTCAGGGTTAAGAAGATAGCAAGGGAAAAGGACTTCCTCATAGTTTCACTAAGAGAGATGAAGGAAAACCCCTGGGAGAAATTTGTGAGGGAGAACTCTCAGGGTAAGATAGTGAAGGGAAAGGTTCTCCAGAGTGCAGGTAAGGGTCTTCTCCTGGAGCTTGATGAAGGTGTTGAAGGATACGTTCCTCCCGAGGAGATAGGATGGAACGGGGAAAACTATCAGAAGGGTGATGAGGTTGGCGCAAAGATACTTAGGATAGAACCAAAGAGGCAGAGGATCGTTCTGAGCATCAAACAGGCACAGCCAAGACCAAGCGAGGAATACCTTAAAAACAACCCACCGGGAACGAGGGTAAGCGGGAAGATTGAGAAGATTGAGGGGAGCAGGGCTGTTGTTAACCTTGGTGACGAGAGGGTTAAGGGAATAATTTACAGAAGTGACCTTTCCTGGACCAAGCCAAAGAGGATGGAGGATGTCCTTACAGAAGGAGAAGAGAGGGAGTTCATGGTTTTAGGCGGAGACGGGAAATATGTAAAGCTCGGAATAAAACAGCTTACCCCCAATCCCTGGGAGCTTATAGAAAAAAACAGGAAAGTTGGCGATGTCCTCACCCTTCCCGTAAAAGAGGTCATGCCCTTCGGTGCTTTTCTTGAACTTCCCGAAGGGGTTGAGGGTCTGCTCCCCTTTTCTGAAGTTCCAAGGGACGTGACCATTAAGCAGGGCAAGGAATTTGAGGTCAAGATAATAGATATGAATCCAAAAGAGGGTAAGGTTACCTTTTCAATAAAAGCCTTGAGGGGGGAGGAGGAAAAGGCTCAGGAAGAGGAGATATCGGAAGAGGTTCAGACAGCTGGGTTCAAGCTGGGAGACGTCCTTAAGAAAAAATGGAAGGTGTAATAAAACCCCTCCCATATGGAAAGGTCTTTTACAGAAATTGTAGTATACTTGTTTATACTTTCACCTTTCTCGGAGAAGTGCCATGACCAAGAGGGATATCGCCAATTTTATTCATCAAAGGTGTAACAGCGAATGCAGTATGACCAAAAAGGAAGTCTACGAGATAGTTACAGAGGTCTTTCAACTCATAGAGGAAACCCTCCACAAAGGGGAGAAGGTCCAGATCTCCGGCTTTGGAACCTTTCTGGTCAAGCACAGGAAGGGAAAGGTTGGGAGAAATCCCAGAACCGGCGAAGAGGTGCCGGTTCCCGACCGGAAGGTGATAGTGTTTAAACCATCCCGTAAGCTCTTAGAGCTCGTTGAGCTCAAGATGAGAAAAATATAATAAATAGAAACGGGGTGTAGCGCAGGTGGCAGCGCGCAGGCATGGGGGGCCTGAGGTCCCGGGTTCAAGTCCCGGCACCCCGATTAGGTGAAGCCTGGTTAATAAATGGTCGTGGAGATAAAGCCAGAAAATGTTGATGAGGAGAAGATTGTAAGGGAGGTCTTCCTCAAGTGTATTGATCTCCTGGGTGGTATCACAAGGCTCGCTGAGTTCAGGAACCTGACCTGGCTTGCCTCCCTTGCGAGGGCATCTTACGCTGTAGTCCTCAGAGAGGAGTTCATGATGAGTGAGGACGCCATAGCCCAGAGGCTGGGCCTGACAAGGCAGACGGTCAGAAACATTCTTAGGGCTGACCCCAAGAAAGCCCTTTCCAGGGTTAAAGAAATGGATTCTATTGAACCTGAGGAGAAGAGGGAACTCAGAGTACATACCGCAGGTGGACTAGCAAAGAAAGCCTACCGCCTCATCAAGGAGGGAGAATCATAGAATAATCTTATGCGCTATTTTGCGCTGATCCTCTTAGCTGTCTTTACCCTCTATCTTCTTCTTTTTAAACCCCTTCTTGAAAGGCACAGAGTTGAGTTTGGAATTGAGGATGTTTCCTTTTCATCAGGTCCTTTGGGTTTTAAGGTGGGAGATTTATTTTTCCAGATAAAGGCTGGCGGTAGAACGCTTTTCGTAGGTCTCAGGAACTTTTCCTTCCTTCTTGGTGAAAGGGTGACCGTGGGCCTGGGTGAAGGAAACGTCATTGTTATTGAAGAGACATTACCTGAAGAGTTAGGGGCAGAAGGACCCGAAAGAGGTGAGGGTAAGGAGCCTCCCAAGCCTAAAGGGATCCTTATTCCATCCTTTGTCAAAGATCTGAATGTCACCGTGGGGAATTTCACCCTGACGTTAATGAGAGATTCCCAGATGTTCCTTCATTTTTACGACCTTAACCTTAAAAACAGAAGGCTTGACCTCAAAGGTGAGATTCTGACAGGTTCTGACGAGATATCCTTTGTGGTTGATGGTCTTGTTTTTGAAGATGAGGCTTTCCTCTTGAAGTCCTTTGAGCTCAGTTCCTCAGTCCTTGACCTGAAGGTTGTCGGGAAAGTAAAGGAAGGAGATCTTACAGGAAATTTGAACTTTGAGGGACTGTATAGGGGTCTTGATGTATCTTACGTGGTGATTCCACCCGTTAGGTTCAGAGGGAGTGGCAATATTGACGGGGAAGGCATTCATGTTAGTGCGGTTGCTGAGACAAAAAGCCTCAAGGTTATGGACAGGCTCTACAAAAAGGTTGAATCATCAGCAAGGGGAAGTTACAAGTTTGATGGAACTCTCGACGTGAGGGGTAGGATTTACGGAGAGGACGTTGAGGCAGATTTCCACTTTAATATCCTTCCGGATCAGAGGCTCAGGGTTTACGTCCACAGGCTGCTTGTTGATAGTCAGCTTGCAGGTGTGCCGTTCATTTTGTTCGGTTGGGTAAAGGGAACCGTTGACCTTGACCTGGCTAAGGGCTACCTCGATGTGGTAGCAAGATCAGATTACCTTAACGTAGAGTCCTTATTTCTTGGCAGAGCTGAGGCAAACTTCCACTACAGTTTGACCAGGGGACTGGGAGAGCTGACGGTATACGGTTCGGGTCTGGGTGACCTTGCTCTGAA
>JALTVH010000205.1 GCA_027049085.1 Aquificaceae bacterium
AGGTTGACTTTGTCTTTATAAGGGACGGCGTTTACACCATAACCAAGTGGAGCCCCGAAAAACTCGGCGTTGACACCTTTGAGAAGTTCTTTGAAAACCTTGAGGTTCTCAGCCTCCGTCTGATTGCAGAGGATGCATCTCTTCAGGAAAGGGGGATCAAGGAGTGCGACTGCACAGAGGGGGTTGCGGTTATGTCTGCGGAAGAGATATCACAGCTGATCAACTCTGCGGAGGCGGTTTTCGTATGGTAAACAACCTCTGGCTGGTCAGGAAGCTCGGAGACTTTTCCTCCGAACTCCTCTCCGATGATGACGTAGTTGTTCTTATTCAGGATGGTGTTCTCAGAGGACCAGCCCGTAAGGGCTGGTACCTTTGCAGGGAAGACGTTGAGGCAAGGGGCCTAAAATATCCGGAGGAATGCCTCAAGAGCTACGAACAGATCGCAGAATTAATTGAGCAGGCAAGGAGGGTGATTGTCTGGTGAAGTGGGAGATATCCAAGACCTTTCGCTTTGAGGCAGGCCACAGGGTCTGGAAGCAGAACCTAACCCACGGGAGGGGAGCGGAATTTACAAGGTCTGCAGGCGTGCCCCAGAACAAGTGCGTCAACCTCCATGGCCACAGCTACATCCTTGAGGTAACGGTTGGTTCTGACGTTCTGAGTGAGCAGGATATGGTTATGGACTTCTACCACGTGAAGAATTCACTTAAGGATCTAATAGACGAGATCGATCACAGCTTTATCATTGATGTCAGCGATCCCATGTATCCGGAGCTCAGGGATGTCGCAAAGAAGTTTGGTGCCATGAAGATATTTCCCGTTGATTTCTGTCCCACCGCAGAGGCTCTTGCCAAGTTCTTTTACGACCACCTCACAAAAAAGCTTGAAGAGGTCGGCCTCCTTGGTGAGGTAAAGGTTGTAAAGGTTGTTCTATGGGAAACAGCCACCTCAAAGGCTGAGTACAGGGGCTGACCTGCAGGCCTCAGTTAAAGGACAACCATCACAGAGGGGCTTTTTTCTGCAGTGCTGTTTGGCATGGCGGTCAAGGAGGGCATGAAACTCCTTAAAGAGCTCAACCTCCTGGGGTAGGTTGTTCTCAAAGTATGATCTCAATTCCTCATAACCTCCTGATATTCCAAAGGCCCTTTCCATTATCCTTGCTGTGTAGGCGTCAATTACAAAGAAGGGCCTGTTGCCCGCATAAAGGAGGATGGCATCGGCGGTCTCAGGTCCTATGCCTCTGATTGAAAGGAGTTCATCCCTTGATATAGAGGCAACCTTCTCAACAGGGATTAGAGCCTTGCAAACCTCCTTTAGCCTTTTAGCCTTCAGGCGGTAGTATCCGCTTGGTTTTATAAGCTCTTCAAGGGTCTGGAGGGGAAGGTCAATTATGGCTCTGAAGGAGAGAAGAGAATTCTTTTTCAGGTTCTCAAGAGCTTTTGCCACATTTTTCCAGCTCGTGTTCTGGGTAAGGACAGCACCTATGACTATCTCTTCCCTCGGATCTGATCCATTCTTTCTGTGGTACTGATCATCAACGGGCCACCAGCCCTGGGGACCGTAATGGTCATAGAGAATCCTGTAAAGCTCAGGGAGTTCCAGCCTTAAACTTCTCAAGCCTGCTCACCCTCACGTCAGAGACAAAAACTACCCCCGAGTGCTCAGAAAGGAGAGGTGTTATTCCCTCAAGAACTGCCTCAACCTTTTCTTCTGGCATAACCGATATGACCATCACGAGGGTGTCTTCTTCGTTGAATAGGAGGTGTCCTTCGTGAAAGCCATGGGAACCCTTGCCCGATAGGTTGTGAACTATCGTGTATCCGCTGACTTCAGCCTTCTCAAGGAGGTCTGTGATGATTGACAGGTGCTCCCCTTTTACTATTATTTCAACCTTCTTAAGCTCGTAGAGCTTCAGCTCTCCCATAGCGCCACCTCCTTAATATCAAGCTCCCTCCACTCCCCTTCAATGAACCTCCAGACCTTGCCTGTCTGTGGGTCAATTATAAAGGCGTTGATCCACCTGTTCTCAACAAGATTCCTCACCTGATAGACCCTCTCAATAACACTTCTTGCAAACTCAAAGGGTGCATAGATAAGAGTGATCAGCCTGATGGGATAGTGGTAGGGCTCGTCTCTGCGCCAGAGGGTTTGGTAGGGAAGTCCTGTTCTCAGGTCGCTGAGGTTGCCTGTCATAACACCAAATCTTCCAACCACGTTGTGATACACCTTGCTTGAGCTACCGTAAACCTCGTTGTCAACGGTTGAAAAGTAGTGCTCCATATTTATCCACTGACCTACTATAAGGGGACCAGAGAGGATAGTCTCAAGGAGAAAGCCTCTCCTGTCTATCTCCCAGTTGTAGGAGTGAAGGAAGACCTTCCCTTTAAAGGGAAATTCTTTAGTGAGCCAGCGGGGACCTATTACAAAGGCGTAGTTGCCGGAGAGTCCCCATTCGGGACGGACCTGGGACCAGTCGTAGGCTCTCTGAAGGACTTTTTTGTCCTCCAGATCCACCGCGCGCTCGCGCGCGGTACTTTCAGATGCCCAATCAATTTCCTTGAATATCCTTTCAAGGTCGCTGGTGAGCGGTGGAAGGTCGTAAAAGGTGATTCTGTCGGTGGTAGTGTTGTGCACCCCAGGAATGAAGACGGTTTCGTCGGGTACCTCTATATGGTAACGGTCCCGGAGAACCTGTCTGACTCCGAGGTCGTTTGCCATCATGCAGAAGACCCGGGCGTTGTAGATTCCAGAGGCACCGCCGCAGGCACCGCAGTCCAGGGCGGATTC
>JALTVH010000206.1 GCA_027049085.1 Aquificaceae bacterium
CTCTCCCTTCTCCTCAAGCTCATGCATCTCTTCAAAAAGATGATCATAGTGAGCGTGCTTATTTAATATCGGAAATGGTTCCTTTTCAGGATACCTGAGATAAGGGCTCTTGCCATGTCCCATAACTACACCTCCTCAGTTTTTTCGGGGCACCAACCCCATTTCGTTTACTCCTCTTCCTCCTCTTCAAGGAGCTCTTCCCATCTCTCCTCGTTCTCCTCAACGATGTCCATTATGACGTTGTAAAGGTTGGGATCCAGTTTCTCCAGCATCTCAAAGATTCCGGTCTCTCTCCAGATCGTGTACATCTCTATCGCTGTCTCAAGGGAAACCTCCCAGGCTGTCTTGACCGATTTACCGACGTCAAAGGGGATGGCCATCCTCTTTGCCCTGAGGTTCTCCATGTTGTCCTGCATCTTGGGACCCCAGTCGGGGAAGAAGTCCGGCTGGAGCATGTCTGCGGAAAGCTGGTTTCCTGTGGTCATAACCTTGAGGAGGACCCTTCCGTAAGGCTTGAGAAGGTCCTTGGTTGCCTCAAAGGCATTTCTGACTGCGACCTCCCTCATTATTATCACGAGTCCGCCGGGATTGTTGACGAAGGGGCACCTTATCCAGCATGTAAAACACTGAGAGCATGCCCAGATATATTCATGCATCATGTCATAGATGACTTCCACATCCTCCTCAAGGAACCTCTGGACGATCTCTCTGGGGGAGTAGTCAAAAAATCTATTAGAAGGGCAAGATGCCGTGCATACTCCGCAGTTCAGGCATCCAAACAGATACTCTTTGAAACGGAAGTCCGATTTGACCTCCTCAAAGATCCTTACTTTCTCTTCCCAGGGCACCTCCTTGGTTTTTTCAGAGATGGGAATGTTGTATCCGTAAGGGTGTCCTTCCATAATCGCACCTCCTCAGCAAAAGTACCCGACTAAGATAACTTATCCTTTTTTAATCGGGCTAACAAAAAAAATTTGTTATAGGGATATAAAAATATGCTTATAATCATAAATCCATCCTCGTTAAGGCAATTGCCTGAATTTTCCATGGGTATTGATAAATAAGGGGGGGGAGACCCCCCGGTTAATCAGAGTGAGATGACAGCGTATTCACCGCTCATGAGCTTGTCCAGGAAGGCAGCACCACCGATGATTCCGTCACAGAGCTCTTCGTTGACGTCTTCCTTTTTGTATATATCGGTTAGGTCAAGGGAAGGAACACAGAGGTAAATCTTGACACCCGCTTCCTTGGCCATAACTATGAAGTCGTGAATGGTCTGGTCAACACCTGGTCTGACCTTGACCTTCTTTGCATTGTCCCTCATCAGCAGGAACCCTGCCTCTGAGGTTATAACCATTTCAACCTCGTAGTCCATGGTGGTTGCTGCAGTTGCAAGAAAGAAAGGTGCACCTGCCTGCGGGTTGATCAGCTCACCCGTTGTGGGTTCTGCCCTCTCAAAGAAGGGCACAGTGAGGATGTAAAAGAGTAGCTTCTCGTACTCCTGTCCTGCCATCTGTCTCCTCCTGAAATTGATTAAATAAACAGAAGCATTGGCTTATCGGCTTCCATAACATAATTGATCAGCGTGGCCGCACCGCCCGGCGGTTCAAGGCCGTCAATAAGGTCCTCGTATTTGTAGCCAAAGAGCTCCATCGTCATCTGACAGGGGATAAGTTTAACCTCTGCCTCTTTGCATAGTTCTATAAGTTCATCAACACTGGCAACACCGTGGTCCTTCATCATTTTCTTCATCATCCCTGTCATGAAGTCCGTCATTCCCGGGATAACGCCCATGAGCTGGGGAGGACCCGGGAAAACCCACTCCATCAGGCCTGCAAGCTGTCCTGGTCCTGGGATCTTCTTGATTGACGGTGGAAAGACCATTGGCATACCTGGA
The DNA here is from genome assembly GCA_027049085.1 of Aquificaceae bacterium. GTDB lineage: Bacteria > Aquificota > Aquificia > Aquificales > Aquificaceae > Hydrogenivirga. The sequence continues at coordinate 1,898 of JALTVH010000206.1, forward strand.
TTACCCACAGGAGCGACCTTAAGGCTCTTCATTTTGTTTTTATGTATTATGTTGAGACCGTAAAAAGTAAAAAATATTGCAGTTTCCAGCCCCAGAGATGCAGCAGTTGAGGCAATAATTAGAGGTGGGTAAGCCCAGTCCAGGGTACCCTTGGAAGCGATAATTGCAAGACGTTCAGTAGCCATGACTCACCCCCTTGTCATCTACTCCTTTTTACTTTTTCTTGATATAAAAGATGTACTTCCCCCCTTCCTCAACGGTTTCAACGAGTTCATGCCCGGTCCTCTGACAGAAGGCAGGTATGTCTGCCTTGGAACCGGGGTCAGTTGAGATGACCTCAAGGACCTGTCCGGACTGAAGGTCCTCAAGAGCTTTCTTTGTCTTGAGAACAGGAAGAGGACAATTAAGCCCTGATGTGTCAAGGCTTTTGTCAGCGGTCACGCTAGCCATACTTCACACCTCCTCACAGGATTCATGGTTTTCCCAAATTAGATTATCACCATATTTTTATAATATGACCATTACTTTTTATTTATGAATAAATAATTGCCATTTATAATGAACTTGAGATGAGCAGGAAAGAAGAGATCCTCAGGCTCATAGAGAGCGGTAACAGAACTGCCAAGGAGCTCGCAAGGTACTTCAATGTTTCTCTTATGACAATTTACAGGGATCTCAGGGAGCTGGAGGAAGAGGGAAGGATCGTGCGAAAGCACGGAAACGTTGAGCTTAAGAGGGAAGAGGAAGAAATAAGGGAGAACGTATGTGCAGTTTGCGGAAAGGATATTGACCTTAGACTCGCCTTCATTTTTATCCTTAAGGGAGGGAAGAAGATCCACACCTGCTGTGCCCACTGCGGTCTTATCAAGTATAAAAACCTTGATAG
>JALTVH010000207.1 GCA_027049085.1 Aquificaceae bacterium
TCTTGCTTAGCTCCTTTTCCTTCTGGCGCAGGATTTTGAGGTTATCCATGTAGCTTTTGAAGTTTTCCTTCAGCGCCTTCCTTGCTTCCTCATTTCTGGGATCAAAGAGGACGTTCCTGACCTCAATTGCTGCCCTTAGAAGGCTCATCTTCATTTCCTTGTATATTTCAAGGTATCTGAGCTCTTTATTTACCTCTTCTATGGATCTGTTAACTCTCTGTTCTGTTCTAAATATAACAACGCCCACCGCCACGGCAGCAATCACAAGAAGTATGTTGATAAGACCGAGTTTTTTCTTTATTGACATGGCTCAGACCTCCTTGGAATCATCCTCAGTGAAAAATAATCGGAACTTGACGAAGGAATATTATAAGGAGGCGCCAATGAAATCCCAGCTCAGGGAAAAGCTCAGACTCATTAAGGAAATGCTCCTTGATCCCTTCAACGTTGAGGGCTTAGAAGAGGAACTGGTGGAACTCTACGAGATGATGAAGAAGGCAAGCCCTAAGGAAAGGGCAGAGGTTGTTGATGAGTATGAAGAGGTAAGAGACCTTCTGGGGAGGAATCTTTCAATAATAAGCGGGAGCCTGAAACCCGTTGTTGAAAGGGGAAGGGGACGGCTCTTCTCAAGGAGGGTCTGAATGTTCGGAGCCTCCTTTGGAATAATCTCTCAGGCGCTGGATATCTACAGGAAGTCCCTTGACATAAGGAACAGAAACGTTGTGAATGCCAACAATCCAGACTACGTTGAGGAAGAGCCAGTTGTCAGAAGCATGGCTCCCGTGGGGATCTTCTTTGAGGAGGTCAGGAGGGACCAGAACATCTTTTACCTGAGCCTGAGGAACGACAAGCTCTCAACTGTAAACTACCTTGATGAAAGGAGCGGTGTTCTATCCAACGTAGAGGGAATATTTCAGGAACTCTTTGAAGGTGTTGGAATTAACGAGTATGTGAACAGATTCTTTCAGGCTTATCAGGATCTTATGAAGGATCCCACCAACGATGGTGCTCGCTTTGAGCTCTATAACTCTGCCAGAAGCCTTGTTGACTTTATGAAGTCCAAGTCAAGGGACATGGACAAACTTGACCAGAGCCTGAACTTCAACACTGGAAGGATAGTCAAGAGGATCAATGAGCTTGCCAGAAAGCTGTACGTAATAAATCAGGAGATGACGGTTATCTACGCCCAGACCTACGCTCGCGGTAAGGATTACAAAAACCTGCTGGATGAGAGGGACAAGTATCTGAGGGAACTCTCGGAGCTCATAAATGTTGAGGTCCAGCAGGATGAGATAGGGAGGGTCAAGGTCTTTACCTCCCGTGGATTTGCCCTCGTTGATTTTGTAGATAATTACTGGGAACTGGAGTACCTTGGCGGAAGGATCTACTGGAAGTCCAAGGACGGTACAAACGTTGACATAACCGACATCCTTGAGTCGGGAAAGATAAAGGCTATGATAGACGGAAGGTCGGATCTTCAGAGGTTCAGGTCCGAAATTGACAGCGTTGCCAAGTATTTGATCTCACAGGTAAAGATCCCCAGAGAAAACAGCCAGACCTGGTTTCTGATTGAGAGTGTACCAGACAGAACCGTTTCCCTTTCTACCTACGGAATTGACGGCGACCTTGATTTTTACGATGATTCCACATCCCCCCCAACTCTTATCAGCTCTGTTGCAGGCTACGGTTCCCTGAGTCTTGATGCCCTTGAGAGCGCCATTAACTCGGACCCTGCCCTTGCCTCCGCCGGCATCTCAGCAACAGTGGTGAGCAATCCTGACGGGACCTATTCCCTGAGGATTGACACCTCAAGTCCCACTCAAAGGGTTGCGGACTCAGGGAACAACTTTTATGAGAGCTCTCCTGTTTTTACAGGAAACGACCTTGCAACGATGGATGTGGTCCAAACCCTTCAGAGCGACCTCAATGACCTTGACTATGACAACACCGATACCTTCAGCGAATTTTCCAACACCTGGTGGAACTCCTCCCGGGACCTTGTCCAGAACCTGATCAACGACATATCTACAACTCAGGCGGATGTCAAAGACAAGCTGAGGATTGAGTCAGCCCTCCTTGAATCAATAGACAGGAAGCTCCAGGAAATGCAGGGCGTTTCTTTAGACAAGGAGTTTATGGAGATCATGAGGATCCAGAGGACCTACGATGCTGTTGCCAAAATAGTTACAAAGATAGATGAGCTTTTGAGAACGACCCTGAATATGGTGTGAGGTGAACTATGAAGGTACCTGACAGTCTGCTCTACTCAATCTTCATCCAGCAGGATGAGAAGCTGAGGGAAAGGATCTCAAGGAAAGTAACGGAGATCTCAACTGGGAAGCGGATAATCAACCTCTCTGACGACCCCGTAGCTACCTTCAACGTCATAAGCCTCAAGAAAGACATCGCTCACCTCTCCCAGTTTTCAAAGAACAGGCTTTTTGCGGACGTAAACCTGAGCTATATAGACTTTACCCTCGGAAAGATGGCGGACATGACCAAGGAAATCTACACAAAGGTAGTTCAGGCTAAAAACGAGATAAATACACCGGAGGCGCTGATCTCAATAGGAACCCAGCTCAGGGAAGCCCTCAAAGCCCTCCTAGACAGAGCAAACGACAAGGTAGGCAAGAATTATATCTTTTCAGGCACAGCCCTTGAGACAAAGCCCTTTGATGAGAACTTTAACTACCTTGGATCAGAGGAAAACTACAACGTCCAGCTTGAAGAGGGCAACTTCACCCGCGTTTTTAAGCCAGGATCAAAGG
>JALTVH010000208.1 GCA_027049085.1 Aquificaceae bacterium
GGTGAAGAGGTAGTTGTTATTGGTATCGGGTACACCGTTTATCAGGCTCTCAAGTCAGCTGAGGACCTTTACAGAGAAGGTATCAGGATTGGAGTTGTTAATGGCAGGTTCGCAAAGCCAATTGATGAGGAGCTGATGGATAAAATCATTGGACGGTATGAGGTTATTGTAACTGTTGAGGACAATACTGTTGTCGGGGGATTTGGTTCTGCAGTTCTTGAGTGGCTTGCCAGGAAAGGGGTAACAAAGAAAGTAATCAACCTTGGTGTTCCCGACATGTTTATTGAGCATGGTAACCAGAAGATCCTGAGGAATAAGGTCGGAGTTGATTCAGAGGGCATAACAGAAACTGTTAGGGAGCTGGTTTTGAGAAAAACATTAGATTATTAGAATATTTTTAAGAATTATAGGGCTATAAAGGATAAAATTTGAAAATACCTTTTTCTAATTGTATTAATAACCACAGGGGCGGTTCAGATGGAAAATGTTGAAGAATTCACCTTAAACATTAACAAGTTTATGGCAAATATTGAATCAGCTGACCCGGATACAATTAATGATCTTCGGAGATGGTTAGGAAGAAATGAAAAAAGGTTTATGTGCATCCTCGAGTATCACTTTTCTTTTGATGAATATTCTCATTTAGTAGAGGATTGTGAGAAAGACAGATGTATGGTCAACTGGATTAAAGTCTACAAATATATAAATATTCTTGGAATTCAACTCAACATGACCGTCTATCCTGTAATTCTTTGGGATATACCTCTCGGTGGGTCACATCAAATCCTTTATAACGCCCAATTTAGATACAAAAAGGGCTGGATATCCAAGAAGGAGACGATCTCCCTCAACGGAATGCCTGCTGACGAGTTTATAAAAATGAAGTTTCCAAGGGAGGGAGATTTCATTTACGATAAACTCCATAATGAGGTTATTAAACTTGCGGACTATATCATTAGCACTATGTTTTCAAACATAATGAAGTGTGAAGGGGTTCATGAGATCATGGTTTAAAGATTCGCTCTGCAAGTATTTCAATAACGGACTGAATGTTTACAGTTCTTATAACCTCACTGTAGGGAGATATATCAATTAAATAATCATTTCCTTTCTTCCTTATTTCAATGAAGAATTTTTGAACGAATCCCTCTTCGGAGAGAAGGCACTCAAGGAGGGCATGGTCTTGGTTTCCAATGATATTCCCGGTTTTTAAAAAAACTTTTTCGTTCACTTTGAATTTTCTGTTAATTACTTCTTTTAGGACAGGTTTACGCGAAAATTTCTGCGGAAACAAGGAACTTACCTCCTTTACCGAAGTTTCCTTTTGCCTGGGCTTTTTAAGGCGAGTGAGAATTATCTCATAAATTTCCCTACCTCCTTCAAGGGCTTTCAGTGCGTATTTAGTAACTGTATCAGGTTTGGTGATTCTTTTCAGGTCTGTTCCAAACAGGCCTGTTTGATGGGCTGACTCAAGAGTATACTGTGCGAAGGGAAAGTAATCGGTCACAACCCTCACGTAACCCTCATGCTTAAGTTTTCTTGCAAACATTCTGAGATTTCTTGTAGAGGTCAGTCTCCTTTTGAAGTGCCTCTTCTTGAACCATGGATCTGGAAAGTTCATATATATTCTTTCAACGGACTCTTCCCTCAGCAAAAAATGAAAACCCCAGTAAGCATCCATCTGGACAATAACAACGTTTTTTATGCCCTCTTTTTTGAGCCTTGATCTTGCCTTTTCTATGGAAATGCCTGATATCTCAAAGCCTACAATTTGCTTTTTTGGATATTCCTTTGCTACATCAATTAGGAAATCTCCTTTACCAAAACCTATTTCAACAATTATTCCATCCAGTGGTAGTGGTTTTTCACAGGTTCTGTGGTTTAGAATCATCTTTTTGTTAGGAGCTTTCTTTTGGTCGCTACGAATTTTCTTATACCTTCAATACTTTCCGTGTTAAGTATTACATCCTTTGTTGCCCACCCCCTCCTCGCTATTCCGACGCCCAGCTTCATGTATTTCAAATGTAATACAGAATGGGCATCTGTAACTATCGCCATTTTCACACCCTTTTCTGTACAGAGTCTTATCCACTCTGGTGGGATATCCACCCTGTAGGTGTTGATCTCAAGGGCCGTTCCTGTTTCCTTTGCCTGTTCCATGATCTTGTGCATATCAAGGGGGTAGCCTTCTCTCTGTCCCGGGGATTTGCCGGAAGGATGGCCGATGAGGTTAACGTAGGGGCTCTCCATAGCCTTGAGTATCCTTTCCGTATTGTCCTGATTGAATCTTGAGTGAATTGAAGCCACCACAAAATCAAAGCCTTCAAGAAGGCTATCTGGCAGATCAAGACTTCCGTCAGGAAGGATGTCAACCTCACAGCCCTTAAGTATGTGAAAACCTCTGCTGTTATAAATTGAATTCAGATTATCAATTTCCTTCCACTGCTGTTCATACCTGGAAGGATCAAGGCCATTCGCCTGCCTCTGGCTCTGAGAATGGTCTCCTATCACTATGTACTGATAGCCCAGCTCGTAACAGGTTTTTACCATTTCTTCAAGGCTTGCGGCGCCGTCGCTCCAGTTTGTGTGCATGTGAAAGTCACCCTTTATATCGCTGTGATCAACGAGCTCAGGAAGTCTGTGTTCAATAGCCAGTTCTATCTCGCCCCAGTTTTCTCTTATTTCAGGAGGTGGACACTGCAAACCGATTGCCCCGTAAACTTCCTCTTCGGTTCTGCCAGCTATCATTACGTTATCTGATACTCTGAAGACACCGTACTCGTTCACCTTTAGACCTTTTTCCTTGGCTATGTCCCTTATACGGACGTTGTGTTCCTTTGATCCCGTGAAGTACTGAAGAGCTGCGCCCCAGCTTTCTGGTTCTACCGTTCTCAGATCCACCTGTCTTCCGTTTTTGAGAATTATGCTTGACTTGGTTTCCCCTTTTGCCAGGACCCTCTCTATCTCTTCCCATTCGGTGAAATGATTGTGAACCTCCCCCCACCTTTCCTTGGGAGCACTTACAAGGATGTCTATATCTCCTATAGTTTCCTTGACCCGTCTTAGGCTCCCAGCGACGGAAATTTCCTCAAGGGAATCGCATTCATTCATGTACTCAAGGAGATCCTGTGCAATGGTGTAAGCTTCCACAAGGGGGATCCTCTCTCTGGCACTCTTCCACAGTTCCAAACCCTTTATTATGTTCTGGACTTTCTTGGGTCCAAAGCCAGGGAGTATCTCTAAGGACCCATCCTGAAGGGCTCTCAGAAAATCTTCCTTGCTCCTGACCTTTAACTTGTCGTAAGCGATTCTGAGAGTTTTTGGACCTATGCCCGGAACATCCATCAGCTCTATCAGGTCCTCGGGAACTTTTTTTCTGAGCTCCTCATACTTTGAAACCTTCCCCGACTTCAGATACTCTTCTATCTTTTTCACCGTTGACTCCCCGATCCCTGGTAGCGCCTGGAGCTTTCCTGAACTGTACAGTTCTTCAATGTCTTCTGCAACCTCGCCTATAAGGTCTGCCACCCTGCGGTAAGTGTTTATTCGGAATTTGCTGTCTCCGAGAAATTCAAGGATATCCGCCATCCTTTCAAAGATCTTCGCCAGTTCTCTGTTTTTCTTGTGCATTACCCTATTAAAATTAGCTAATATTTTTACCTTCTTCAATGGAGGTTCCAGATGGCATTAGAGGCAGATCTTGTCATAATAGGTGCCGGAAGCGGTGGATACGAGGCGGGGCTCTATGCTTACAGAAGAGGGCTTAAGACAGTCCTGGTTGAGCTGTCCCCGGAAACAGTCGGGGGAAACTGCCTGAATAAGGGATGCATACCTTCCAAATTTATGAGGTACGGAGCTCATCTCCTTGAAAGGTTCAGCCTAATGGAAAGGTGGGGAATTATCCCCGGTGAACCTTCGCTCAGTTATGAATCCTTAAAGAAACACAGAGATGAGGTTGTGGTGACGATACGAGAAAACTTCAAGAAGTTTGCAGGCCAGATAGACCTGCCGATCCTTTACGGCAAAGGTGTTGTCGAAGACAGGAATACCGTATTTGTTGAGGGTTTAGGTGAGAGGATAAGAACAAAGTTCATCCTCCTTGCAACGGGTTCAAAGCCTTCAGGTGCAGGAGATTTGGTTCCCGACGGAAAGAGAGTCCTTGACACTGACCAGGTCTGGGACATTGAAGACTTTCCCAAAAAGGTTCTGATAGTTGGCGGAGGGGCTGTTGGCGTTGAGTTTGCCTACATTCTCAGAGCTTACGGAAGTGAAGTAGTTCTCGTTGAGCTTAAAAGGAGGATCCTTCCCGTTGATGACATTCCCGAGGATTCTGCGAGATACCTTGGAAGAAAGCTTAAAAAGATCGGTGTTGACATTCGCACTAAGACTTCCGTTGAGAGATGGGAGAGCACCCCTTCTGGGGTAAAGGCCTATTTGTCCGACGGCACTGAAGTTGAGGCAGATTTCATTCTCCTTGCAGTTGGGAGACGGCCGAATACACAGGGAATGGGTCTTGAGGATGTGGGTGTTGAACTTGACGAAAGGGGTTTTGTTAGGGTTAACGAGTATTCCCAGACATCGGTTTCCAATATCTACGCCTGCGGAGATATAACCTCACCCCTGATGCTTGCCCACAAGGCAATGTACGAGGGAAAGATAGCGGTAAACCACATGATCGGCGGGAATCAGTGGAAGAGGGATGAGAGGATTATTCCCAAAATAATTTACTCTGCCTTTGAGGTAGCAAGCGTTGGGCTGACAGAGGAAGAGGCGGAGGATGATGGATACGAGGTTAAGGTGGGAGTGACTTCCTTTGTTCCCAATCCCAAAGCTATGGACGATGGGGAAAATGAAGGCTTCGTTAGAATTGTATCTGACGAGGAGAGTGGAGAGATCCTCGGGTGCCACATAGTTGGACCCCATGCAGGGGAGCTGATCCATCAGGTTATCCACATGATGAGGGCTGGTCTTGATGTTGAGTTTGCATCAAAAAGTATGTACTCGCACCCATCTCTTTCTGAAGCAATAGGTCAAAGTGCATCAGAGATCTTTTATGGACCGATTTCCTGGGTTAAAAAGTAATAATCAGAACCTCACCTCGCAGGTGTGGTCGTACTCAATGAGCTCTTTGATCTTTGGTTCCTTTCCGCAGAGGGGACACTCTGGGTCTTTCCTGAGCTTGACCTTTCTGAAGTCCATAGAGAGGGCATCCATTATGAGGAGCTTTCCTATGAGTGGTTCACCTATTTCTAAGAGGACCTTGATGGCTTCCGTTGCCTGAATGCATCCCATGATCCCGCCTATTGAGCCCAGGATTCCTGCCTCCTGACAGGATGGAACAAGTCCTGGAGGTGGAGGTTCAGGGAAGAGGCACCTGTAGCAGGGCGAGTTTTCCTTATCCCTGAAGTCAAAAACGGTACACTGACCTTCAAATCTCAGCATAGCTGCTGAAACAAGAGGCTTTCCTGCAAAGTAGCAGGCGTCGTTTATGAGAAACCTTGTGGGAAAGTTGTCAGTCCCGTCCAAAATGACGTCGTAATCCCTGATGAGGTCATAGATATTATCCTTGTTGACCATTGTATTGTATGTAACGATTTCAACATCGGGATTAAGAGCGGTGAGGGTCCTCTTGGCAGACTCAACCTTTGGAACACCTACCCTGTCGGTTGTGTGGAGTATCTGTCTCTGGAGGTTAGAAAAGTCAACCGCATCATAGTCTACTATGCCAACCTTTCCGACACCCGCTGCAACAAGGTAATAAAGGGCGGGCGAACCCAGACCTCCAGCGCCTATAACGAGCACACTTGAGGACAGGAGCTTCTCCTGACCCTTTCCTCCTACTTCAGGCAGAATGATGTGACGTGCATACCTCTTGATCTGTTCCTCGGTAAACTGAAACATGAATATAAAATATAGACCGGCTAATGTGAGGGTCAAAGACCTTTTAGTTTCATATACCTCTTTTTCAATCTCCTCAAAACCTTTGGATCCCCCCTCAGGGAACTGATATAAGCCTTTGCGCTCCCGATATTGAATTTAACTTCCAGCTTCACGGGAATAAGAGTTAGCTTGTCAACCCAGATATACCAGTTACCAATTGGCTTGAGGGTTCCCTTAGTATCGATTTCGGGAATTAGAACAACCTTCCAGGTGCTGTACCTCACACCTTCAATCTCGATACTTTCATCACGGAGCGTCCTGTATCTTATGTTCTGGAGCTTCTCATCGTAAAAGATCTGGATGTATTCTTCATTTATTGTTGGAGTGCTGAGGTAAACGATCAGGGAGGCGGAGAATGGGTCGTACAGAAAGACCGAGGACTTGAAGAAACCCTGTGTGATCTCTTCTCTCTCTTCGTCGCCCTTGAACTTTATTATGCTGTATTCAACACCGTTCTTCCTAAAGTGGTAGTGATGATCCCTTTCAAAACCTCCTTCCCTCTGAAATAGCTCAAAGTATACTGGTTTAAGGTCAATTAGCTCTGCGGTTCCCCAGTTATGGACGTTTCTAAAGAGTTTTCCTAAAACTATAGTTTTTACCCATGAACTTATGGTCAGCTCATTTTTTTTGTTCTTGAACTTAACACAGCTTTCAGCAACGGGAACGAAGATTATGTAAATCCTGTAGCAGGCTTCAAGATACCCTCCAAAGGATATGGAAATAAAGAAGAGGGCGATGGGAATAATTTTCATTGCATAAGGACTCTGTTTATCTCTTCAAGAGAGGTTATGCCTTTCTTAACCTTGAGCAGGCCTGAGCCGTAAAGAGTTCTCATTCCTGCCTTTTTTGCAGCCTCCCTTATCTCATCTGCTGTTGCACCCTTTATGATCAATTTTCTGAGTTCATCATCTATTTCCATTATTTCATGGACAGCAGTCCTCCCCTTGTAACCAGTGAAACCACATACTTCGCACCCCTTCTCATTTGCCTTGAAGACGGTTACATCCTCGCTAGTATCCTTTATGAGACCCATCCTTACAAGGGCTTCTTTTGGGATGTCATGGGGTCTCTTACAGTTGTTGCACAGCCTTCTGACAAGCCTCTGGGCAACCACGAGGACGAGGGAGGAACCAACAAGGAAAGGCTCTATTCCCATATCGGTAAGCCTTGAGATGGTAGTTGGTGCGTCGTTGGTGTGGAGGGTAGAGAAGACCAGGTGCCCGGTAAGCGATGCCCTTATCGCTATATCCCCCGTTTCCTGATCCCTGATCTCACCCACAAGGATTATGTCAGGGTCCTGCCTGAGGAATGCCCTCAGGACGTTTGAGAAGGTAAGCCCTATCCTTTCATTGACCTGTACCTGATTGATCCCTGGTATCGCAACCTCAACGGGGTCTTCGGCTGTCATTATATTGACACCTGGCTGGTTTCTCTCCATAAGGGCGGAATAAAGGGTTGTGGTTTTACCTGAACCGGTTGGACCGGTAACAAGGATCATGCCCCAGGGTTTCCAGATAGCGCTCCTGAACTTTTCGAGGTCGTCCTCTTCAAAGCCCAGGTCCTCCAGCTTAACGTTCAGGTACTTCTCCGCTTCCTGGATTCTCATGACGACCTTTTCGCCGTAAACTGTCGGTACAGTTGAAACCCTGAGGTCTATCTTTTTGCCTTCTATCTTGATCCTGATCCTTCCGTCCTGTGGCTTCCTTTTCTCTGCTATGTCAAGGTTTGACATGATCTTGTATCTTGCGACAAGGCTGTCCTTGATGTTGGCAGGAAGCTGATGGTATATACGTAATACGCCGTCAACTCGGTATCTTACAAGAACCTTTTTCTCAAAGGGTTCAACATGGATGTCGGAGGCTCCCATGCTCACCGACTCGTAGATAAGTCCGTTGGCCAGCTTCACTATTGGCGCTTCCTCTGTAGCATGCATTAGCTGGTCTATTGGTAATTCATCATCTTCCTTTTCTATTTCAACCTCTGCATCCTGAATCTGACTCAAGACGTCACCGAGCTTGGGAAAGTGTTTATCAAGGACTTTCTCTATTGTTGTAAGGGGGGCAAAGTAGGTAACTATGGTGCTCGCTTTGGTGTGAAACCTCAGTTCGTTGACCAGAGACTGGTTCAGAGGGTTGAGCATCAGAACGTGGAGCTTTCCCTTTTCATACTTGACAGGGACTATTTTGTACTTTCTCAGAAAGTCCTGGGGGATTGAGTTGAGAATATGAGAGGGAATATCAAGGTTCTCAATTGATCCCTTCCATACCTTCTGGGGAAGTATGTTTTGAAAAAAGGCCATAATGTCCTTATCAGACATAATTCCCAGCCTGAGGAGGGTCTGGAAAATATCCTCATCGTCCCTTCCCTCTGCAACAGCCCTCTTTGCATCATCTTCCTTAAGAAAACCAGCTTTTATAAGCAGGTTGAGTATCTTTTCATTCTCCATAGCTTTCCCCTTCCGACGGGAAGTCTCCCCTTTCTACATCTATTTTAAAGTTTCTTAAAGCCTCTCTAAAGATTTTGGCGCCTTCGGCGTACCTCCTGACAAACTTTGGCTTCACGTAATCAACGAGTCCAACGAGGTCATGAAAGACCAGAACCTGTCCGTCGCAGTATTTACCTGCGCCAATTCCCACTGTTATTACCGAGGAGCTTTCGCTGAGGTCTTTTGCGACCTTCCAGGGAATACTTTCAAGCACGACCATAAAAACCCCCGCATCTTCAAGTATCTTAAGATCCCTCTTGAGTTTTTCAACCTCCTCCTGCTCTTTACCGACCACTTTTGGTCCCCCGAACCTGTGTTCCGACTGAGGGGTGTAGCCTATATGACCTACCACCGGGATACCGGCGTCAACAAGCCTCCTGACCAGATGGGCAATTTCCTCGCCTCCCTCAAGCTTCACTGCCTGAGCTCCGGTCTCTTTTATAACCCTCCCGCAGTTTCTGAGGCCCTCTTCTGCCGATGCCTGATAGCTCATAAAGGGCATATCAACGATAATAAATCGGGTCGGAGCCCCTCTTTTAACAGCTTTTGTGTGGTAGATTATCTCCTCAACCGTTACGGGGAGGGTTGATTCCTGTCCCTGGAAAACCATTCCAAGGGAATCCCCAACGAGCACCGAATCTATTCCAACCTCTTCACACAGGCGGGCGGAAATAAAGTCGTAGGTTGAGATCATGGTGATTTTTCTGCCTTCCTTCTTTTTCTTTCTGAGGGTCCTTACTGTTACTCTTTCCATAATTTCTATTGTAATTTTGAAGAGATCGTAATAAGTATCACACCTGCCACAACAAGAATAGCACCAACCAATCTCAGAAGGCTGAAGGGCTCTCCGAGAAAGGCGAAGGCAAGGAGGCTTGCCCAGAGAGGAGAGCTTGCCACCACAGGAGCAACCAGTGAAACATCACCAAGCTTGATCGCCTTGTAATACAAAAGGAGTCCAAGGAAACCCGATATAAAGCCACCAAGAGATATAACCGCTAAGTCTCTTGCAGGGTGGACCAGGGATTCCCTCGTCACAAGTATAAAGAACAGTGCAAATATCGTTGCGGTGAGGTTGTGGATAAAGATTCCTACTATAGGCGGTACACTTCCCTTCAGGCCTATTTTAAATATAAGAGGAGCTGTGCTCCAGACGATAGCTGAAAGAAAGGCAAATACCAGAGGTTTCAATCTTTCAATACCCCGATGACAGGTGCGTGATCTGAGGGTTTTGGTGTCCTCCGCTTCCTGGGCCACATATCAACGTAAACGTCTTTAATCTTATCCTTCAGGCAGTCTGTTACCAGTATGTAATCAATTCGCATCCCCTTATCCTTCCACACCATCCCTCCTATGTAATCCCACCAGGTGAATTGGACTTTATCTGGATACAGGTATCTAAAGGCATCAACAAATCCCCACTCAAGGACTCTTTTGAAAGCTTCTCTTTCTTCAGGCATAGTCCCTATTGTGTCCTTGAGAAGTTCAGGATCAAAAACGTCAATGTCTTCTATTGCCACATTGAAGTCGCCAACCATTATTAATTTCTGGTCGGGGGAAAACCTGCTCTTTAAAAACTCAAGGAGTTTGTCGTAAAACCTCAGTTTGTAAAAGAACTTTTCAGTTCCCCTTACATCGCCGTGGGGTGCGTAGATGTTAATAACCCACAGGTCCCCGAAAAGCGCTGAGATAAGCCTCTTTTGCTCATCCATGTGGGGATCGTCCATTCCTTTTATTACCTCATCTGGGTTGTGTTTGGAGCAGATACACACCCCGTTGTAAGTTTTCTGGGCAAAGACCTCACAGTGGTAACCTCTTTTACTGAACTCTTCAAAGGGAAAGTTCTTTTCTTCCTGCTTCAGTTCCTGAAGACACAGAATATCAACCGTTTCCCTCTCAAGCCACTGAAAGAGAAGGTCCTTTCTTGCCTTTATTGAGTTAACGTTATGGGTTGCAATCTTCATCCCAAATCCCCCTTGGGTTTGGTGGCGGAGGGGGTGGGATTCGAACCCACGGAGGGCTGTTAACCCTCAAGTGATTTCAAATCACCCGCCTTCGTCCGCTCGGCCACCCCTCCAGGGATCAATAATTTAGCACAGTCCATAAACAGGGATGCGGTACCGATCGGCTGTCTTGTAGAACTTATCTCCGTCAATGACGAAGACCTTGTTAGCTTCAATAAAGAGTGCATCGGCTCCCGATTCTTTCATCGCTTCAAGGGTTTCAACCCCAACCCCAGGGACATCTATCCTGAAGTCCTGCTCTTTCCGGGCAACTTTAATAACTCTCGTTTTTTTACCTGCGATCTTTCCTCCCCTGATTATAGTTTCCTGTGTTCCTTCCATTGCTTCCACTGCCACAACTGCCTTGTCTTTAACCACAATTGTCTGACCAATATCAAGGCTTGCAAGTTCTTTAGCAATTGGCATTCCGAATCTTCCGTCCTCCAAGGCTTCGCGGGAGGGCACTGACCTGGTAAGGGGTCCTTCACCTGCAAGGATGCTTGTGAGATAAGGCCTCGGGTCTATAAACTCAAACCCCTTCTCTTCAAGTGTTTCCATAAATGTCTTTACAATGGTTTCAGGCTTCCTGTCCTTTGCCTTCCTTAGTATTCCAAGACCCATAAAGTCAAAGTTCAGTAAACTCGTGAATATCAGTCTGTGCTCAAATTTTCCAAGCATTACTATCCTCTGGGCTTTTTCCTTTTCAAGGATCTTCATTAGCTTTCCGACTTTACCTATAGGTATTGTGTAATCACTGTTAATTGTGGTTACACCTTCTATCCCAATGGTAACAACTTTTTCTCCTGTTTTTTTAGCCTGTTCTCTGAAAACCTCTGGAAGTCTTCCTTTTCCTGCTATGAGCCCTATTCCCATGTCGCTGAAATAACTTAAAATATCATACTGGATGGATGTAAGGATCGTAATTACCGCCAGCAAGAACCTTATTATCACCTTTATCCTGAGAGGAAATGAGATATCGGAGGTCAGGGTTGAAAAGAGGGGTGTTCAGAGAATTGCCGGAAGTATCTTTAAAGGAAAAATAAAGAGACTTGCTAATAGTCTTGATGGCGCCTTTCTTGACATAGGTCTTGAAAAAGAAGCATATCTTCCCTTCAGGGAACTCCCAGTTACAAAGGAAAAGGTAACCAGACCTGAAATAGGTGAACCGATCCTTGTTCAGGTCAAGAGGGAACCGATAGAGGAAAAAGGTGCTAAGGTCTCTGGACGCCTGAGCATACCGGGGAAATATCTGATCTATCTGCCTAACTCCGAGGGTGTCTTTGTGTCATCAAAGATAGCTTCCGATGATAAGAGGGAAAGATATCAGAAGATCCTCTCTGAGATTCTCAATGGAGACGGTGTTATAGTGAGGACCTCGGCGGAAGAGGTTGATGACTCCCAGCTTAAAGGTGAGTTAAAGGAACTGCGAAAGAGGTGGAAGTCAATAAAGAATAAAGCGGGGGAGGTTGGACAGGGTCTCATTTATGAAGAGGCACCGTTATTCTTTCAGGTTATAAGGGACAACTGGCAGGATGTAAAAGAAATTGTCATTGATGACAGGGACGTCTGGACAGAGCTACTTAGCCTTATTGAGAATGGCTTTTATGAACTCATAGATAGGGTCAGGTATGTTAAGAACATAAGTGTCTTTTTCAAGAAATACGACCTTGATAGGGCTCTAACCAAGCTATTTACAAGATATGTCTGGCTCAGGGGCGGTGGTTACATCGTAATTGAAGAAACCGAAGCTATGACAGTCATAGATGTCAACAGCGGTGCTGGATGCGGTGAATCCCTTGAGGAAAATGCACTTCAGACTAATCTTGAAGCTGCGGAGGAGATAGCAAAACAGATAAAGTTACGTGATCTGGGCGGGATTATAATCATTGATTTTATTGATATGAAGGACAAGTCCAGCAGAGATACCCTCATCAGCAGATTTAAAGAGCTCTTTGCCGATGAGGGTACAAAAGTGCACATTTACGGGATAACCCAGCTTGGCCTCCTGGAGATGACAAGGCGAAAGGAGACCCCGAGCGTAACCAAGATCCTTTCAACCGACTGCCCTTTCTGTAAAGGAAGGGGCTATATAAAGAGT
>JALTVH010000209.1 GCA_027049085.1 Aquificaceae bacterium
GTATCGTCACCGACCTGAAGAAGCCTTGCCCTGTCGTAGGTTGTTTCGGTGTCAATGAAGAGGATCTTGCTTTTCTCAAGCCTGCTCAGGGCTTTGCTTAGCTCCGCTGGCTCTGTAATATACTGGTACTTCATAAATTAATAGTATCTTCTGCTGGCCATCCTGCCGATCAGAATGTATCCCGCAACGAAGCCACCTATATGCGCCCACCAGGCAACCCCACCAAGTCCCTGAGCGGGAAGGGTAAGGACACCGTTAATCAGTTGAATGAGGAACCAGAACCCAATGAAAATGATGGCAGGGAGTTCAACAAAGGTGAGGAAAAAGAAAACAGGTACAAGGGATAAAACTTTTGCATGGGGATAGAGCCTCAGGTATGCACCAAGTACACCACTCACCGCACCGCTGGCACCAACCATCGGAACGTTGCCCCCTCCAAAGAGGAGGCTTATTATGGTCTGGGTGAGTGCCGCAGAGAGTCCGGTAAGTATATAAAAGAAGAGATATCTAACTTTTCCCAGCCTGTCCTCAACGTTGTCTCCAAAAACCCATAAAAACCACATATTTCCAATGACGTGAAGCCATCCGCCGTGGAGAAACATATGGGTTAGCAGAGTATAGGGCCTCTGAAAGATCTCGGAAGGCACAAGCCCGAACTCTCTAATGAATACCTCAAATTTGCTTATTGGTCCTGCAATCGTTAATATTGAGGTTCCTGAAAGCTTCCACTGATAGAGCCATATAAGGGAACTTATCACTATGAGGGCAACATTGACAACAGGGAAGGTCCTTGATGGATTTATATCTCTAATTGGAATCATTATTCATATCACCCCGGACACATATAATACTACACACCGGAGGTGTTCAATGAGCAGTCCTGACAGAATGCAGAAACTAATGGAAAAGGCTAAGCTCGCTGACTCATCAGCAAGCATAAATTTTGTCATTCTTGACCTTTCTCCAAAATGGATGAAGTGCAGGAGAACAAAAAGGCTTGTCTTTCAGTTTCACAGACTCGGAGATGCTGAGAATAGAACCTCCTGCGGTCTTGAGCTTGAGAGCTACCAGATCCTCCCTGACAGGCAGGAAAACCTTGTTATAACCCAGGTAAATATGATGCTGGGGGGACTTGGACTCCTTGTTTTCTTTGACCTCTGTCCAAAGTGTTTCGGCGATGTTAACAGGTGCACACCGATAGAAGGGAGTTGATTATAAAAATTTTGTATGATTATATTAGAATTTTCTAATAAGGAGGTAACGGTATGAAGAAGGTTCTGTTAGCTGTATTTGTGGCAGGTGGTCTTGCTTTCTCAGCGGATGGGGCAGCGATCTTTAAATCAAAAGGGTGTGCTTCCTGCCATCAGCCCACAGCGGACACCGTGGGACCTTCCCTGAAGAAGATAGCTCAGGCATACGCGGGTAAAAAGGCTGACCTTATTAAGTTTTTGAAGGGCCAGGGCAAAGCGATTGTTGATCCTGCCAAGGAAGCTATAATGAGGCCCCAGCTCACCATGACCAAGAACCTTCCTCAGGAACAGCTTGAAGCTCTTGCAGATTACATCCTCAAATACAAATAACTGGTTAAAGGGGGGCTGGGCGATAGCCCGCCCTCGTTAAATTTCTCTATAATAAAACCGCTATGGAAGAATCCTTTTCAGGCTTTAAAAGAACAAAGTATTGCGGGGAGGTTTCTGAAGAAGACCTCGGTAGCGAAGTTAACCTCTGCGGTTGGGTTCACAGAATAAGGGACCATGGGGGTGTAATCTTCATAGACCTGAGGGACAGAGAAGGGATCGTTCAGGTAGTTGTTGAAGAAGCAAAGGTTCCTGAGGTTTATGAGAAGGCTGGTGATATCAGGGCTGAGTGGGTAATCGGTGTTACTGGAGAGGTGCGCAGAAGGCCACCCGGAACTGAAAACCCCCGACTCAAGACAGGAGATTACGAGATCCTTGCAAAGGAAATAAAGGTTTTTTCGAAATCTGAAGTACCGCCCTTTCCCATTGAGGAAGAAACCCAGGTCTCTGAAGAGCTCAAGCTAAGGTACCGTTACCTTGACCTAAGAAGGTCCTCAATGAAGGAAAATCTCCTTTTCAGGCACAAAACCTGCCAGATTGTCAGGAATTTTCTTGTTTCAGAAGGTTTTATAGAAATTGAAACTCCCTTTTTAACCAAGTCAACGCCCGAAGGGGCAAGGGACTTCATAGTGCCTTCAAGACTTCATCCGGGCAAATTCTATGCCCTCCCTCAGTCCCCTCAGCTCTTCAAGCAAATACTTATGGTAGCGGGTTTTGACAGATATTTCCAGATCGTAAGGTGCTTCAGGGATGAGGATCTGAGGGCTGACCGCCAGCCCGAATTCACTCAGATAGACTTTGAGATGTCCTTTGTAGAAGAGGACGATGTGATTGATGTTTCTGAAAGGCTTGTTGCTGAGCTATTCAGAGAGCTTTTGGGAATGGAGATCCCATTGCCCTTGGAAAGGATCACTTACACCGAGGCTATGAACAGGTATGGCACTGACAGGCCTGACAGACGCTTTGGGCTGGAACTCATTGATCTGACAGAGGTCTTTAAGGAGTCGGGATTCAAGGTCTTCAGAAGGGCTGTTGATTCAGGGGGTTGTGTTAAGGCAATTAAGCTCAGCGGAGTTGATGTTTCGCGGAAGGATATAGATGACCTGACTGAATATGTTAAGGGCCTTGGGGCAGGCGGTCTTGCCTGGATCAGGGTTGACCGTGATGGGCTCACTTCCCCTATCGTCAAGTTTTTCTCGGAGGAGGAAAAGAAAGGTGTTCTTAACAGGACAAAGGCGGTAGAGGGAGAGGTGATCTTTTTCTCTGCGGATTCCAAAGAGAATGTTCACAGAATTCTCGGAAACCTCAGGCTTCATCTTGGTAAGAGATACAGTCTAATTGATGAAAAGAAGTGGGACCTTTTCTGGGTAACGGACTTTCCATTGATGGAGTGGGATGAGGAAGAGAAGAGATTCGTTTCACTGCACCATCCCTTTACTTCACCGAAAGAGGAAGATACAGAACTGCTTCGGGAGGCTCTGAAAACGGAAGACCTGAATGAAAGAAAGGAAATAATTAAGGGTGTCAGGGCAAGAGCCTACGATCTTGTGATAAATGGGGAGGAAATAGGCGGAGGTTCCATAAGGATCCACAGGAGTGATGTACAGGAGATTGTCTTTTCACTCCTTGAAATTTCTCGTAAAGAGGCTGAGGAGAAGTTTGGTTTCCTTCTTGAAGCCCTTAAATACGGTGCCCCGCCCCACGGCGGACTTGCCTTTGGTCTTGACAGGCTCGTCGCTTTGATGAGGGGACTGGATTCAATCAGAGACGTCATAGCCTTCCCAAAAACCCAGAAGGGAATATGTCCTCTCACCTCTGCGCCAGCAGAGGTCACTGGCAGACAGCTAAGGGATGTTCATATAAGGATTACAGAATGAGGGTCGTTTCGGTTATAGGATCCTCAAACTCAACGGATGAAGAGTATCGAGCTGCCTACTTTGTGGGAAAGGAGCTGGCAAGAAGGGAAATAGCCGTGGTCTGCGGAGGACGTGGGGGAGTTATGGAAGCGGTATGCAAAGGGGCTAAGGAAGAGGGCGGAATTACTATAGGTGTGATGCCTTCTTATGATGGTCAGGAAGCAAACCCTTACGTTGAAATTAAGATTAATACGGGAATGAGCTGGAACAGGAATCCCATTGTGGTGGCGAGCGGTGATATGGTCATAGCTATTGGAGGTCACTGGGGAACCCTGTCTGAAATAGCCTACGCTCTGATCCTGAACAGGTTTATTGTTGGATACAGGACCCACAATATAGAAGGCGTTGAAAAAGTAGATGCCCCTGACGAAATTATTAGGAAAGTGGAGGAATTCTATGGGACGTGACCTCGTTTTGCTTGAGGAAATGCTCTTTACCACAATGTTCACAGAAATAGAGGAAAGGTATGACGATGTTTTAGATTATTACTCAAATGATTACGAGATAGTTACTCTTGCACAGCATTTAAAGGGAATAACCGAAATGGTCAAGGAAGTTTTTAAGGAGATCCCAAATCCTGAAAAAAAGCTTGGGGAGGAGATGTATTCGACTCTCTATGACGTTCTTAAAGACATAAGTATGATCCTTTACGATATATCCATAGCTGAAGGCGACCAGCTCAGTTACGTTATTGTTCAGGCTTATAGAAAGCTTGACAGTATGAATTCTTTATTTGAAAAGCTGGTATGACCTTTAAAGACAGGGAGGAAGCGGGGTTTCTTCTGGCTGATGTCCTCAAAGAAGAGGTATCCGTAAGGAGTAATCCGATCGTCCTTGCTATTCCGAGGGGCGGTGTTCCTGTTGCTTACGTTATCTCTAAGGAACTGAAGTTACCTATGAGCATAATTATCGTCAGGAAGCTGGGGCTTCCCTGGAATGAAGAGGCAGGATTTGGTGCTGTTGATCCCGATGGTTCCACCTATCTTGACAAGGATATAGTGAATTCTGCAAAGCTTGATGCAGAGCAGATCAGGGAACTTGCTGAGAAGGAACTATATGAGATTAAAAGAAGGGAAGGACTTTTTCTCTCCTCAGGCTATCCGGATTTCAGGGATAGAACAGTCTTTATAGTTGACGATGGGATTGCCACAGGCTACACGGCCATAGCCGCTGCGGGATTTTCAAAACGAAGAGGTGCTGAGGAGGTTATCATTGCTGTGCCTGTGTGCCCAAAGGACTCTGAATCAAAATTTAAAGAGGTTGCGGGAAAATTCCTCTGTCTACATCAGGCATCGGAGTTCAGTTTTGCTGTTGGAATGTTTTACAGAGATTTTCACCAGCTCAGTGATAACGAGGTGCTTTCCTATATAAAAAGAGCCAAAGAAGAGGGTTTTTTTGAGCCCTAAAGCTCTGCTAATATAGTTTTATGAAAAAAATCTTAATGATTGACAACTACGACTCCTTTACTTATAACCTTGTCCAATACTTTTCTGTTTTGGGAGCACAGGTTATTGTTAAAAGGAACGACGAGATAGGAGTTGAGGAGATCAGAGATCTTGGTGTCGGTGGAATAGTTATCTCCCCCGGTCCCTGCAGACCGGAAGATGCTGGGATATCTGTTGATGTTATTAAGGAGTATTACAAAGTATTACCAATTCTTGGAGTCTGCCTTGGCCATCAGTCCATCGGATATGCCTTTGGATCAAAAATAATAAAGGCAAGGAGATTAATGCACGGGAAAACCTCAAGGATAAGCCACACTGGGGAAGGGATATTTGAAGGAGTTTCTAATCCCTTCACTGCAGTTCGTTATCATTCCCTTGTAATAGAAGAAAAAACCCTTCCCGAGGAGCTGAAGGTAACAGCCAGGTCAGAGGATGATGAGATCATGGGAATTATGCACAGGGATTATCCTTTATTTGGGGTTCAGTTTCACCCTGAATCAGTCCTTTCCGAAAGTGGTATGGATATTCTCAGGAACTTTCTCCGTCTAATTTGATGCCTTCAATGTTGTAATGCTCAAAGACTTCCCTGTGTTTTAAAAGACCGATCGCCTCTCTGTAAATTATCAGGTTCCTTCTCTTCTCCATAGCTTTTTCTCTTAACCTGTAAAATTCCCTTCTCAGAGATAATGCTGTTCTGACCGTAAGGGGCTGTATCTTGGGGCTCCTCTCTATCCTTTTGATAAGGTACCCGTATGCCTTTGAAATTCTCAGCATTCTACTGATTGTCCTCTCAAGCTGCTGTCCGTATCCTCCACCAACAGAGGCTATTTCGCGAAGTATTTCCTGGTCAAGACAATCTTTTTCCATTATTAAGGATGAAATATAAGAGCAATCATAAATATTTTCAAAGAGCGGGTTTAGGATCTGCCTATGGCGAAGAAGAGGATTGTAAGTGAAATTAATAAGAGGGCTGACAGGCTACCCCCAGGTCAGCACTGGATCAATTACCCCCTTATTTATGACATTGTGGAAAGACTCCCTGATTTTGATATTTCAAAGTACAGGTTAAAGGTATGGGGAGAGGTCGAGGAGGATCTTGAGCTAACCTACGATGAGATACTTTCATTTCCTTCTATTGAGTTGGTTGCCGATTTTCACTGTGTTACAAGGTGGAGCGTAAGAGAGATACAGTGGGAAGGAGTTCAGACCCTTGAGATACTGAAGAAGGTTAAGCCAAAGGACGGTGCAAATTTTGTTATGGTCCACTGCCTTGAGGGCTATACCACAAACCTTCCATTGAGCTACCTGTGGGAGGAGGACTCTATCCTTGCTTACAGGATGTTTGGAGAGATCATCCCGAAGGAGCACGGTTATCCCCTCAGGCTTGTTGTTCCAAAGCTCTATGCCTGGAAGAGCGCCAAGTATGTGTGGGGCATTGAGATAAGGAGGGAGGACAGGCCTGGATACTGGGAAGAAAGGGGTTATCATATGCTTGGTGATCCCTGGAAAGAACAGAGGTTCTGGGGTGACTGATATAATCCTCTTATGCTTATTACCATTGAGGGGATTGATGGTGCGGGCAAATCCACTCTCTTGAAAAGCACCGTTTCCTTTTTAAGGGAAAGAGGACACGAGGTCGTTGCATATAGGGAACCCGGCGGTACACCCCTTGCTGAGGAAATAAGGGAAAAGCTCCTAAACCAGAACCTTGACCCTATTGTGGAACTTCTTCTCTTTGAAGCATCAAGGGCGAGCCTTGTCAGAGAAAAGGTTATACCCGATCTTCAATCCGGGAAGATCGTTCTCCTTGACAGGTTCGTAGATTCAACCTTAGCCTACCAGGGATACGGCAGGGGACTGGATAGGGATCTGGTTGAGATGCTCAACAATTTTGCATCTTCCGGGATAAAGCCTGATCTTACCTTCCTGATTGATATTGAACCTGAGGTTGCCCTGAGAAGGCTGAAAAAGAGGGACCGCTTTGAGGAACTCGGTTTCCTCAGAAGGGTCAGGGAAGGTTTCCTTGAGATAGCAAAACGTGAAGGGGAAAGGATAAAGGTTCTTGATGGTAATTTGTCACAGGATGAACTTTTAGGTACTGTTATAAGTATTTTGAAGGACAGGTTTGAATTTGTGTAGAAAGGCTCGCCCTGGCGGGCGAGCAAAAAACTCTTGGGGAGGGAGGGGGAGGGAGTTTCTTACTCCCAGCCTCATTTCACCTGTAAAGTCAATTTACAATATAACATCCGGAGGGACTTCTGTCAAGTTAAGTTATATCCTCAAGAGAGCGTTTGCTCCCTTCAACTCCAAAGATTCCCCACAGTAGGAAGGCTGTGAGACCTAAAAGCCAGAAACTCAGAAGTCCCAAAATGCCGTAGGAGTAGCCGTATCCGGATAGGTGAACGAGAAGTGGCGGTGCAAGAGTGCCTCCAAGCCTCCCGAGTATGGAAATCATACCTATAGCTGTTGATCTTACATGGGTAGGAAAGATCTCCATTGCTGAGACGTAGGCAACGCTCGCAAAGGAAAAGGCAACAAAGGAGTAGAGGTAATAGGATGTTTTAAAGTCACCGGTATAAAGGAGGTTCAAAGTTGCTATTGCAGATAAAAATGCTATTGATATCCCTGTTGCCTTTCTTCCAAGGGCGTCTGCCATGATGGCGACAACTACTCCCCCTACCAGTCCTCCCACGCTCCCTGCCAGAAATATTTCTGAGATTTCCTCACCGCTCAGGCCAAAACTCGGGGCTATTGAAACAGGTATCAGAGTAATTATACCGTAATAGGTTGTAAGGATCGTCAGGCTCATTGAAGTTGAGAAAAGGAATCTCCATCTGTAGTTTCTCAAAAGGAGCAGGATCGCCTCAAGGGCACCTCCTTCAAAAATGGGAATTCTTTTCTTATGTGCCTCTCCTTTCCCACCAGCCAGCCTTTCAAGATCCAGGACGATCCTCTCGGCAGGTTCATGCTGCCCCCTTGAGAGGAGCCACCGTGGGGATTCAGGCACAAATCTCCTGATGATGGCAATAAGCAATGCTAAAAGTCCACCTATAAGGAAGGCTATCCTCCAGGCAAGGTCTTCCTGGAAGTTTTTGAGAAGGATAATGGCGGTAAAGGAAGCAAGGAGACTTCCGATATTCCAGGAAGCAACTATAAAGCCATCTACCTTACCCCTGTGTCTTGATGGAATAAATTCGTCTATGGCAGAGTGTATAGCAGCAAACTCGCCACCTATACCCATTCCCGCCACGATCCTCAGTAAGAAGGCGGAGTAAAAGTCAAAGGCAAGGCCGGTAAGGAAAGTTCCTCCAGAATAAAGAAGGAGTGTGATTATAAAGATCTTCTTCCGCCCGTATCTGTCGGCCAGGTAACCGAAAAGGAAGGAACCGAGGATCGCTCCGATTAGGAATCCGCTGACCATAAGAGAGCTTTGAATCCTGTTGAGCTCAAGGGAATCGGACATTGCAATGAGGACATTACTAACGATGACCACCTCAAAGGCATCAAGGATCCAGGTTATTCCAAGGGTAACAAGAAAAAGGGTATGCTTACGGGTCCATGGGAGAGAGTCTAACCTTGATGGGATGTCAGTTTCTATAAATTTCATTAGTATAATTGTATGGGGGGAGCGCTTACTTTACTTCTGATGATGGCCATAGCCTTTACGGGAGGAAAGAGGATGAAAGTTGAGAGCCCGGTCTTTCAGGAGGGGGACAACATTCCCAAGCGTTATACCTGTGACGGTCTTGACATTTCACCTCCTATTAAATGGAGTGATTTTCCCCAGGAGACCAAGAGCTTTGTTCTTATTATGGACGACCCTGATGCACCTATAGGAACCTTTACCCACTGGATAATCTACGATATCCCCGCACAGCTCAGTGAACTTGATGAGGGGATACCCAAAACTGACTCAATAAGCAGAGTTAAACAGGGCATAAACGATTTTGGTTACGTGGGCTACGGGGGACCCTGTCCACCAAAAGGACACGGACATCACAGGTATTACTTCAGGGTCTATGCATTAAATGTAGATAGCCTTGGGCTTTCTCCAAAAGCAACAAGGAAGCAGGTAGAGGAGAGAATGAAGGGTCACATCCTTGCAGAAGGGTCAGTTATGGGGCGCTACAGACGTGAGTAGCTTTTCTGCAAGACCTGGATAATTTCCGGTTACTTTCCCTCTTTCGTCAATAAAAATTGTTGAGGGTAGAAAGGTTATCTTGATAACTTCCCCCAGTTTTCCCTCTGGGTCTGCATAAAAAGGGATCTCATCCGATAATGAATTTTTCTTTTTTAATTCGAGAACATCTTCTTGATCCATCATTATCGCTATTGATATGACTTTTCTGGTGATTTTTCTACTTTGATAAAGTTCACTTAGCCTTTTAAGATCCTTTGTATGACCTAAACATGTGCCAGTCCAGAGATAAATCACGAGCTTCTCATCACTTATTTCTCTAATTTTGACCTTATTCCCCTCCAGATCGATTACGAATTCATCATATATGTTTCTTTCAGAACAGGAAAATGCTAAAATGACAAAAAATATATACAGCAATCTCATCCTTAATGGAGGGCTTTTACAGGTGCCTGTATGATTATTTTCCCTGACTTTTTAAAGTCAAGTTCAACCTTAACTTTTTGACCTTCTTTCAGAGGTTTGATTAATTCGATCAGCATAATGTGAATTCCGCCGGGTCGGAGCTCTACAATTGCCTTTGGGGGTAGCTTGAGGAAATCCAGCTTTCTCATTTTCATCATTTGGCCTTCCATTTCCATCATGTGAATTTCTGCAAACTTCGAGGCATTTGTCTTCACACCGAGGAGAACGTCCTCCGTGTCACCTTTGTTGACTATTCTCATGAAAAGGGCGCTCATTTTCGAGACAGGTGGGACTTCTCTTATCCACGGATTCTGGATCTGAATATCCGGCTTTGCCAGGGAGGGCCCGTAGAAAATAAGCGAAAAAAGGAGAATCAGAAATGCTGTCATTACAGTAACCTCTTTAGGTCCTCAGCTATCAGCTCGGGTTTTTGTTTTGATGACGAGTAGATTAGTTTGAGGATTCCCTTTTGATCAATCAGGTAAATGTAAGCAGTGTGATCAACGAGATAACCAGCTTTTGACTGTTCCTCAACCTTCCGGTAAAAAGCCATGTAATCCTTTGTGACCTTCTTTAGTTCTTCCTCTGAACCTGTGAGGCCAATAAAATTCTTATCAAAATAAGATGCGTATTTCTGAGAAACCTCAGGTGTGTCCCTTTGAGGATCAACGCTCACAAAAATTACCTGAACCATCTGCCTTTTGTTCTCCGGAAGCATGTCATAAGCTTTCTTGAGGACTGTCAGTGCAGCAGGGCAGACGTCTGGGCAGTGGGTATAGCCAAAAAACATAAGAACGACCTTTCCCTTTAGGTCACTGAGACAAACTTTCTTTTCTTTGTCATTTTCCCAGCCTTTTAGGCAGAATTCCTTTGCGGGCTTTTCGTAAAGGGTTCCGTTAAAATCCTTTTTGTCGCAGGACAGGACAATAAGGGTTAATAGTGCTGGTAAAAGGGAAAACTTCAAGATCATCATGGTAAAGTATAGTTTGCCTCAGACATGAGGTCAACTCCGCACTCAAGGTTCTCAATCCAGTTTATGAATTTTTCAACCATATCTTTTCCCTGGAATACAGCACCATGTTGAGGGGCTATCATTTCAATGTCAAGCTTTCTCACCATATTTGCCCAGAGCTTCATAATCTTCCCACAGGCCATGTACCTTTTGTGAAAGCCCTCCATGTACTTGAGGTGAGAATCAAAGTCCTTCACAAAGAAGTAGTCCTGCCCAAGAGAGGCACCTAAGTCTCCAGAAAAAAGGATCTTAGAAACCGGGTCGTAGATCTGAAAGTTGCCCGGAGAGTGAAGAAAGTGGGCAGGGATTATAAGTAGCTCGCAGTCTCCACCAAGGGTTATTCGGGTTCCTCCGTCGTCCACAGGTATTACCCTCCCTTCTAACTTTGAGTCAAGACCAAAATGGGGAAGGAATCTTGTCCAGAGTTTTGAGATAATTGCTTCGGACTGGGTGGTCATCATCCAGTAGTTGATACTTGCTACGATATCGGGGTCCTGATGGCTGAGGAAAATGTACTTGATCTGGTTGGGAGGAATAAGGGTAGCTATATCTGCAAAAAGCTTTGACTGAACCTTGTGTCCTCCGGGATCAAGGAGCATGGCCTCATCCTTGTGGATGATCAGGTACTGGTTTGCCTGAACCGCACTTGCCGGTGTAAGCTCTTCAAAAAGGAAGACCTTGTGAGAATCCAAATCAAAGAGAAGCTTTCCTGCCATATTCGCCCCCTGAAGCGATTTCCGTGAACATGATGTATATCATAAAAAATTTTAACACATTAAAGAGCGGGAAATGGATGGGATCGGGATTAAAATATCGGTGTAAAGGATGATATATACGGGCGTTGATGGAGAAAAAACTTTCAGCGTTGACTATTCATTTCTGAAAAAGAAGTGGGCCCAGTCCTCAAGGGAAGGGAGGAGGATTTATGTGATACCTTCCGATCAATGCATTGTAATTCATAGAGATACCGATATAAGGGACCAGCAAATTCTGAAAAAGACACTTGCCATTGAATTTGAGGAAAGATTCGGAAAGGTTGAGTGGGACGTAAAGTTGAAGGGATTAAGGTACTGTGCAGTTATCTTTAAGGAGTTTGAAAAGCCAAAGGATGCCTACGCTCTTGATTCGGAGATCCATGCCCTCATAAGGTCTGCAGTATTCAATGAATTCACCGACGGATATATCCTTGACTTAGGAAAGCGGAAAACAACCGTAATCCGCCTTGAAAATGGTGAGTTGAAGGAATACAGGGTGATCCTAAGGGGTGGAAACCTTATTGAAAAAGAAGCTTCCCGAGAATATGGTGATGATGCTCAGGGAGTGATCAGGGACAAGGGAGTGGAGGATAGGTTCGTAAGAACTATCTTTGAAAACATCCTTGGGGTTTATCTGGATAGGCTCGGGAACTCACCTGTATTTCTGAGCGGGGGATGGAGCAGGCTAAGAGGTATAGACTCATACTGCGGAAGGGTTTACAGAAACAGGTATGTCAGGCCTGAGCTAAACTCAGCCTTTGGGTCGGCAATCAAATATGCTGTTTCTGATTGTTCACCGGATTTCAGGCAGGAAGGTGTCAGTGAGAAGGAGCTCAGAAGATTTTTAACCTCAACGGGATTTGCCGTCCTCCTTCTGGTGGGTTCTCTCTGGGCAATTAAGTACATGGGCGATTCATTGGTAAGGCACTGGAAGGAAGAAGAGAAGAAACTCTTTTCGGAAAAGTTTCCTGACCTCCCAACGGTTGCTGTGAGGGACCAGGTTAAGGCCTTTTCCTCTTCAAGGAATTTTCCACTGCTCAGGAAGCTAAAGGATATTTCCCAGAATCTTAACAAGGGACTTAAGATTTACAGCTTTGAGTACGGCATGGATGTTCTCAAGGT